>JAMFRX010000337.1 GCA_026224995.1 Puia dinghuensis | reverse complement strand
TGGAATGGAAACCGCCGCCGGCCTACCAGGAAAAGATGCGCCACTACCTCCGCCGCCACCACCCCGCATGGCGTTCGCAAAAAGAAGGAGACAAGATCGAGATCGGCCTCTACGAAGAATTTGGCCAGCTTTTCCTTAAATTTAGCCACGACGACCAGGAAGACACCATACCTTTTGACCTGATCGAAAAATATTGAAAGAATTTTGAAGAACATTAAAAGCTTATGTGCCTCGACATCGCCTTTTATTCAGCCTTGCAGCTGATAGACGACTATTTCCCCGACCTCATTCACGACGGAGAGATCGGCTTCGACCTGGACAAGGGTATGCATTTCATGGCCCTCGGCCATAACCGGTATCCCATCATCATAGCAGAGAACGGCCATTACCACCGCAAGAATTTCGAATGGGGCATCATCGCCGAATACATGGACACCCCCGAAAAGATCAAAGCAATGCGCAGGTCCATGGTCAACGCCCGCAGCGAAAAGATCCTCGCCGACAAACGCTCCTTCTGGAACCGCATCCGCACCAAACGCTGCCTCATACCAGTGACGGGTATCTATGAACACCGCGAGATCATAGGCTGGAAAAATAAAGTCCCCTATCACATCCGGCTGAAAGACCGCCGCATGTTCGCCCTCCCCGGCCTGTATCACTACAACACGAAGCTGCCTTCCGATCCGGAGACCGGCGAAGTCCGCGGCATGTTCACGCTGATCACCCGCGCCGCCAACCCGCTGATGCGCCAGATCCACAACAGCGGCGACAACGCCTTCCGTATGCCCCTCTTCCTGCCCAAAGAGCTGGAGCTGGAATGGCTCAGCCCCAATCTCACTGACGAAGGGATAGAGCGGATACTCGCCTATGAAATACCATCGGACCAGCTGATCGCCGAACCTGTCTTCAGCATCCGCAGCAGGACGCCCCGGCCCGACGGCCAGCCTAAGACCGCCCCCTGGCCCTGGCCCGATCTCCCGGAATTAATTCCCTAAAATTATTTCACAGGCCCACAGTCCACCTTCAGGCCCATATCCATATTCCCCATTCCCGGCTGCGGCCGGAAAACGAGCCGCTTGACATCAACCTTATCGAGCTTATCCTTGCCCTCCTCGACGGTCAGGAACTGGCAAGGCGCCACGTCTTTAAATGTTTGCACAGTTCCCGAAGTAGGCCACCTGATCACCAGCTCGTCGATCATCTTCGCCTTGCCGATGCCTATCTCTTTCCTGAAAGGATTCCCCCCAAAGCTTCCGCCCGAGTTGACATCCATATATACCGTCCGCTTTATCCCATTCTCCCGGAAGCTCACCTCTATATGCGCCCCTATGGCCGAACGATTAGACTTAGTACCCTTCAGCAGCAGGCTGACCCAATTATTGCTATCAGGCTGGCCCGGATTCAGGTAAAGTGAATTGTAATACCCATCTGCCTTGTAAGCCCCACCTATTTCACAGAAGATGTCCTGGTCGCCGTCGTTGTCGATATCCGCGAAAGCAACGCCATGCCCTTTTTGCAGGTTGCCTACCCGCGCGGCAGTGGTGACATCCGCAAACTTTTGGCCACCGATGTTCTTAAACAGCTTGTTGGGGACCAGAGAGCTGAAATCGGGGTTCCCCGTACCCAGATACATGTCCGGGTAGCCGTCATTGTCTATATCGCCGAAATTGGCCCCCATGGCAAATACCGGGTGATCGAGTCCGGCTTCTTTGGTGACCTCGGTAAAAGTGCCGTCGTGATTGTTATGGTAGAGATACATCTTGCTCGCATCCTCCGGTAAGTGCACATGGAGTGCTTCCGCTGCAGCCGTGGCCGCCATTGGTCCCTTGAAGGAATAGCCGCATACAAAAATATCCGGCCAGCCATCGTTGTCATAGTCGAAGAACCAGGTGGGAAAAGTGAAGGTCGCCTGCTTGTCCAGGCCGGCTTCGTGCGTGGCATCCTCAAATTGCGGGATCTTCGAATGCAGCCCCTTGTTCTTCAACAGCATCTTCCTTCCATCCAGCCCGGAAATAAAGATATCCGGCCAGCCATCTTTGTTGTAGTCGCCGGAAACCACCCCCTTCATGAACATTACCGCATTGCATCCGGCTTCCTCCGCCACATTGGTAAAGGTTCCATCCTGGTTGTTAATAAAGAGCTCCGCAGGATGCGGCGGCCCTCCGCGTACTGTCTCCTTCCCTACGAACAGGTCCAGCCAGCCGTCGTTATTGAAATCTGCCCAGGTAGCCGTCTGAGTAGGGCCAAAGGAAAGAATGCCACTCTGGACCGTGACATCGGTAAAAGTGCCATCCCCGTTATTCCTGAGCAGGGTATTGGGCTGCCGGCCATCTTCCCTCAGCCATGCGCCTCTGCATACCAGGATGTCCGTAAAGCCGTCGTTATTGTAATCGGCCTGGATGATGCTTAGTCCGCCTTTGATATCGGCCAGTCCCGACTGCTTGGTAGCATCGGTAAAGGTCCCATCCCCATTGTTCTTGAAATAATGCATGCTTTCTTCGAGATCCCAGGAGGAGGTGACGACGTCGAGGTAACCGTCGTTGTTGAAATCATCCACGATGCTGCCGCCGGCCTCACTCCGAAAATGATTGAGCCCCAGATCCATTGAGACATCGCTAAAAGGATTCACCTTGTATCCGGAAGTATCCTTATCCAGTCCCGGAATCAGGAAATCCGACGGAACATTCCCCGGGTATTGCCCGATGGTCATATACGCCACATTGAGCAGCCACCTGGCTTCCAGGTCGTTCGGCTTCGCCAGAAGCACCTCTTCATAGCTCTTGATGGCCTTTTCCGAAGCAGTCGGGTCGGTATAAATGCCTTTGCCCTGAATAGGGAAGATACAGGACCCGTTGGTATGGTTCGAGATGCAATTGCTCCGTTCCCCCAATCGCAAATACGCCAGCGCCAACGTCTTTCTCGCGCTGGTAAAAAGGGGATCGTACAGGTCCATCTCCGCATGCTGGATGACGTCTTGGAGACCTTCGATGGCCTCTTTCTCCCGCCCAAGCTGCATTAATGTTATCGCCCTGAAAGTGCGGATGACGGACGCAACCCGGTTCCTGCCAGTATACACTCCCGCAAGGGAATCATAGTAGGCCAGCTGGCCTTCGGAATAAAAAACGTTTTCCCCCGTCTTCACCGGCATCAGGCCATTCCTGTATTCCTGGAGCGTTGCCTCCAGGTCCGAATGCTTCTTGATATAAGCATAGGACACCGTGGCAATGATTAAAATGACAGGAACAACTACTATGAGTAGTCGAATTTTCTGTTTCATGAATGTCGTTTAAATAAGAATTGTAGGACCGGCAATACCCGAATCCAGGGATTGCCGGCAAAGCATGTAATTGCCGCAGCCAGAAGCCTCACAGCAAAAAAGAAAAAAGGAGGTTAGGACTGAACCGTAGGGGGCCTTTCGTCCGTAAAAAGGGAGATGGAAGGGATAACTACCGGATGATCATAAGCCGCCGGCAACACGGTAAAAGAATGTTCGTGGAGTGCAAAGCCAGCCGTAAAGACGTAGGGGTCCGCGACCGGGCTCTTATTGGGAAGTGGATGGGGGCCCTGATGACCTGCCGGAGCCGCCTGGAATCCATTCGCCAGCCGGAAGAGATCGTTGTTACAGGCCATCAATTTCGTAGTCGCCCGATCCGGCAGGCACATCAGCTCAATGGAGTCATTGAATATCCTCTGCTTCACATATTTATACTGAAGGCCGCTTATTTCCACGCTCCCGTCTACCCGCACGAATTCCTGCGAGGGATTATAATAAGCCAGATGCTCGGCAGGAATTTTAATGGAGATCAGCTGAGATTCGTCGTACTTGTTTTCATCCAGCCGGGTTTCCAGCTCCCTGGCGGACCTGTTCTGCAAATAGGAAACCACCAGCCGGTAACCGAACCAGTTGAAAATCAGGATGCCAAGCAATAGTATGGTCGCAATTTGTTTCAGGTTGGTCCAAATTACGGAAAAATCGCTACTACACCTAACGGTTAACAGGCCCGCCTGCCCCATCTGCGCTTGTCCCTATCTTTGTCCAATCAATCATGGTCCTATGCATACCCCGGATATGCTGGTTTTACTCCTTCTCGTAGCCGGCGCCGCAGCCAGCGTGCGCTGGAAAAAACTGACCCCCGCGGCCGCCGGCACGGGCATCCTGCTCGGCTGGGCTATCTATTCCGGCGGTGGGTGGCTGGGCCTGGTTCTGCTGGCTTTCTTCTTCGTCACCGGGACGGCGGCGACCTCCTGGAAGAAAAAGGACAAGCTCCTGATCAGGGGCTCCTCCGCCCACGAACCTACACGACGCCCCGGCCAGGTGATCGCCAACGCCGGCACCGCCGCCATCATGGGCATAGCAGCCGTCCTCCATCCCGCCTCACACCTCCTTTTCACCTTTATGATGGCCGCCAGCCTGGCCTCCGCCACCAGCGACACCCTTTCCTCCGAGCTGGGCATGGTCTACGGCCACCGCTGCTTTAACATCCTGACCGGAAAAAAGGACCAACGCGGACTGGACGGCGTCATCAGCCTGGAAGGCCTGCTCATCGGCCTGGTAGGCTCTGCATCCATCGCAGCGGTATACGGCCTGGGGACCGGCCTCCTGGCCACGCAACCTTCCACGGCCACGCCGCCCCACTTTCTCCCTTTCCCGGCCATGCAGCACCTCCCCGGGCATTCCCTGACCCTTCAGCTGCTCATCATCACCCTCGCCGGAGTCGCCGGCAACCTGGTCGACTCCCTGCTCGGCGCAACGCTCGAACGCCGGGGCCACCTCTCCAATGACGCCGTCAATTTCCTCAGCACCCTGGTCGCCGCCATCCTCGCAGGCCTATTCATCCGGTAGCAGGCAGGACAGTACAGGATGGTCAGCGTTTTTTCCGTGGTTTCTGGGTAAAAAATTGGCCCCCGGCATAAGTACTAATACTGTATTCTCTTGTATAAATACCCGTTTATTGCGTTGGGCCTCATGTTGAAAAAACGCTGAAACCCAATACCAGTAAGGGTTTCACATTTCATTTCCTGGCTTTGACATGATAGAATTAACGAGAAGATGTCTTATTCGCGCCATAAAAGCACCGTATATTTGTATCATCAAAGCGCGAATAAGTTCAGGGCGCCGATTAAAGGAGCCCTTCGAAATAAAGATTTTTCATATGGCAAGCAATCGTTAGAGGTCAGCTGTTTCTACAGTGGACCTTTTTTTTTGCCCTTACTTTTCCCACCGCTCGCCCGCCTTCCCCTTACAGTTCCCGCGTTCCCTTCCCCGCCGCCCTAACGCTTACGGACATGCCTAAAACTGAAATCCGCCACAAGTGGCGGACTCAGCTTCCTATATGTAACACGCGCAGTATGCTATGATTGGGGTTCTACTTCAAGATCAGTTTAGAAGAACCAGCTCGACAGCTGCGACCTGCTGGCCTGCAGCCAATTCTGCGAAAGCTTGGGACTATTATCCACAAGATCCGTATCCTCTATCTTCACCTTCACGGCGATCACATTCTTATCGTTCATCCGTTCCCGCATCTCGGCGGAAAGACCGGTATTCGCATTTGCTTCATTCAGATCGGTCTGCAGGAAAGCAATACCCCGGACCTTTACAAAGAAATCCAGCCCTTTCTTAAAGAAATCCAGCTTGGCAGGTATCTCTTTATCATATGCTTCCAGCTGCATGGCAGGCCTAGGGATCACGAACCATATCTGTCCTTCATTATCCAATTCGACATCGGAGATCACATGAGTCGGTAATTTTACGATCGAGCTGCTTTCAGTAAAAAGCAACGCACTTTGCAATTCCATAATCTTACTCTTCAAGATCCCTGCTTCTAATTCGTTTTCGATGGCGTGTGGCATAATTTCAGTATTTGGGTAAAGATTCATTTGCGTTTTCATCCTCCGTGCCTCAGATCCGTTTGCCGGGGATGTATAAGTGGAAACAATTGGCATACCAGTTCGTATTTAGCTGATAATAAAATAGTTGGAAAACCCCTACCCCAAGACGGCCGTCCCAGTTTGGGATTAGCTTTCCAAAATCTGATCTACACCCTCATTTTTTCCATCTTCAGCGTCACATTTTGATAATTTGCCCTGCCCTGCCTTTTCCTTGATCTTTGCAGCGAAAGACACCTTACTATATTATGAGACGGAGTCTCTTTGCCTTGTTCCTCCTATCTTTTTCCATAGCTGCCTTTGCCTGGCAACGAGAACATATCCCTGTCGACACCATGCGCCCCACTATCGCCGGGAAAAACCTGCTGGCATTCCCGTTCGCAGTCCGTTCGCTGGAAACGAACTGGGGCTTCGGAGCAATCGCCGCCCGTTTTTTCCACCCCGGCAGGCAGGACACCACCGTAAGAACCTCGGACGTCAATGTCCTCGGCCTCTACACCCTTCGGCAGCAACTGATCCTGGTGCTCAGCTCCACCATCTACTTCCCCAAAGAAGACCGGATCTTCCGCTTTCAGTCTTCCTATAGCTATTATCCCGACGATTTCTGGGGCCTGGGGAACCATACCGAATACGCGGTAAGGGAAGGCTTCAAACAGAAGCAGTATTTCATCAACCCGCAATTCCTCCAACGGGTCTATGGCAATAGGTACCTTGGACTCACCTACGAATACCAGCACACCGGCCCCGTGAGCTATCCCCCGGATGGCTTATTCGATCAGCAGAACATCGCCGGCCGTCATGGTGGCAACACCTCGGGCATTGGCCCCATCCTGTCCTGGGACACCCGTAACAACGCCTACAGCCCCGACCACGGGGGCTTCGCCGAGATCCAATACACCTGGTTCAACAAATTCCTGGGCAGTGATTTTAATTTCACCGTTCTCAGCATCGATCTTCGCAAGTTCTTTTATCTCTCCCCCAGATCGGTACTGGCCATCCAGGGCCTGAGCGGCCTCACCTTCGGCAATACCCCCTTCCGGAAACTGGAAGAGCTCGGTGGAACGGATATGATGCGGGGCTATTATGGCGGACGCTATACCGATAAATGCCTCATGGCTTACCAGGGGGAATATCGCCGTTTTTTGTTCTGGCGCATCGGCATGGTGGCATTCGCAGCCATGGGACAAGTGGCCTCCACCCCGGGAAGCTTCGAGCTCAATGGATTTCACTATACAGGAGGCGGGGGATTGCGCTTTGCGCTGAGCAAAGAAGAAAAGCTGAACCTGCGCGTCGACTATGGCGTCGCAAAACACTCCAACGCCTTCACCGTCCAGCTGCGGGAGGCATTCTAAATTCTAGGGCATCCTCTTCAGCCCTACTACTCCAATCAATATAAACCCAATATAAAGGAACTGCCACCCATCATACGGCATCTTGAGGTAAAAGATCTCTACCAGCTTCACCCCCACCAATGCCGTCCCCATCCAGACCGCCAACACCGTCGACGCCGGTATGTCTTTCATGGCCATGGAGATGCAATAGACATTCCCCAGGCCAAACACCACATACCCTAGAAAAGGCCAGAGGATCGCCCAGTCGGAGCCCTGACTGAAAAGGCCCCGCCAGTGCAGGGCCTTTAGCTTTTTTACGCTCATAGATCTAAGGGAGAAGGTCCATGCCATCTCGAATACCGAACCCACAAAGAGATAGATCCACGCCATAGCTAACTTTTATATTCCTTATACCGCCAATTCCGTGCCCTGCGCGACACCCAATCCATCAACCGCCGCCGGGAAGTATGGTAGGCCAGGAATACCGGATATTTCTCCGCTAATTTACGTTCATCTACCCTTTTCACCGAAAACCAGTGCTGCAAAAAATAATCTTTTGGATAGGCATACGGCAGACCAAATTCCGTCGGCTTCTTCCGCCCCGGTAGATAAGCCGTGCCGAACAGCCAGTCCCAAATCGCAAGCTTGGTGGAATAGTTGGCATAGAACACCGCCCGGTCATCGGAATGATGCCACTGATGCATCTCGGGCCCGTTGATGATGTACTGCAACCGCCCCGAATGCACGTCTATATTCGAATGGATATACATTCCCCAAACCGCATCGATCAACGCTTTTATCGGCACTACCACGGGATTGGCGCCCAACAGGACTATCGGCGCGAATTCCAAGGTCTGGTTGATGATGATCTCCAGCACATGCGACCGCGTCCCAGCCAGCCAGTCCACTTCTTTATTGCTATGATGCGCCTCATGCGTCCGCCACAACAGTTTGGAATGATGCTGAGCCCGGTGAAACCAGTAGATATAAAGATCATGTACCACCAGGAAGAAAAGCACCTGCACCGCAATAGGCCAGGAACCTATAAGCTGATGTGACGAAAGATGCCAGACCCTGTCCAACGGCTCGATAATATAGTCGAAGATAAAGATCTTCAGAAAATAGCTCTGGATAAACGTATACCAGATAAGGTCCACCCAGAAGCCTTCTCTAAAGATGGGCATCCCCCTGGTATACGGATATTTTCGCTCCAGCCAGATGAAGATAAAAACGCTCAGCACCAGCAGGCCGGTGGTATAATAAACAATGGTCTGCATGCTATAACGTTGAGGTCGCCGGCCGGGCCCTCCTCAGGCGTTTCATCGCCCCGAGCTCACTGTCATAGACTTTCTTGACCCCGTCGCCCAGCGATTGCTCGATGTCCCGGATATCCCTTACCAGCTTCTGCATGCCCTGCGGCTCTACGGAAGCGGCCTGGTCCGAACCCCACATGGCCCTGTCGAGCGTAAAATGTCTTTCTACGAAACAGGCGCCCATGGCGACCGCGGCAACGGTAGTAGCCAACCCCGTCTCATGACCGGAGTAGCCGATCGGCGTGCCGGGATACTGCTCGGCCAGGGTCTCGATCATCCGGAGATTCAGCTCCTGCGGCGGACAGGGATAGGCCGAAGTGGAGTGCGCGATCAGGAGGTTGTCGGTACCAAAGGTCTCGACGGCCGTCCGGATCTCATCCATGGTGGACATGCCGGTAGAAAGGATATACGGCTTTCCCGTTTGCCTGACCTTGGCGATCAGAGCATGGTCCGTCAAAGAAGCGCTGGCGAATTTGTACACCCCAGGATCGAACTGCTCCATGAAGTCCACCGACTCCTCATCCCAGCAGGATACAAACCAGTCGATGCCCTTTTCCTTGCAATAGACATCGATGGCCACATAGTCGTCATATTCCAGCTCCACCATATGCCGGTAGTTGATATAGGACATCCGGCCCCAGGGCGTCTCCCGTTCCAGGTGCCACTGGTCCTTGGGCGTGCAGAGCTCCGGCACCCGCTTCTGGAACTTAACGGCATCACAGCCGGCGACGACCGCCTCGTCGATCAGCTTTTTAGCGATGTCGAGCGACCCATTGTGATTGATGCCAATCTCGGCAATGATGTAAATGGGCTGTCCTGCGCCGATGCTCCTCTGCGGGCTGACACGAAACGATGTGGTGATCATAATTAAAGGTTTTATTAGTTAACTTCTTAATGAAATAAGCCATTCCGCAAATTCTCTAAAAGCCCCATGCCCCCCTTTCGCCACACAGCGATAATGCACGATACCGCTGACCGCCGCCATCGCATCGGCAGGACAGGCGCTCAGCCCACATTTCTCCAGCACTTGCAAGTCGTTGACATCGTCGCCGATGAAAGCCAGCTCCGCCCACTCCAGTCCCGCGCTCGCCATCACCGTTGCCAACAGCGAAAGCTTGTCTTTCACGCCAAGATGCAGCTGCGTGATCTGCAGCTTCTCCGCCCGCCGGGCCACAGAAGGCGAAAGCTCGCCGGTAACGATGCCCGTATCGATGCCGCATAGCTTGCGAAGCCGCTCTACGCCCATCCCATCACGGATGGAAAACCGCTTCAGGACCTCTCCGCTCTCGCCATAATAAACCCCATTGTCGGTGAGGACACCATCCACATCCGTCAACAGCAGCTTTATCTTCGCCGCCTTCGCTTTATATTGCTCTTCATTCATAGTCTTTTCAGTTGGTCGTTCGTTGACCATCCGTTGACCGTCAGATGGCCGTCCAGCCGCCATCCACCACCAGATTCGCGCCCGTCATATAGGCGCTGGCATCGCTGGCCAGGAAAACGATGGCACCCTTATAGTCGGCAGGCGACGCCATCCGGCCTAACAAGGTCTTCCGGGAATAGCTCTCCTGGAAAAAAGCATCCTGCCGGTTCTCTACGCCACCCGGCGACAGGACATTCACTCGAACACCTTTGGCCCCCCAGTAAGCAGCCAGGAATTTCGTGAACCCGATAACCGCCGATTTGGTCACCGGGTAAGCAGGAGATTTAAAAAAGGTCTGCTCGCCCGCCTCATTCCGGTAGAGGCGTTGGTCAGGAGCAACGATGCCATAGGTGGACGCGATATTGATGATGCTCCCGGCCCCCTGACTGGCCATCACCCCTCCCAGCACCTGCGAACAGAGAAAGACACCGCTTACATTCACCTTCCAGGATCGGTCCCACATGTCCAGCGGGTAATGCTCGAACATGCTCTGCTCGCTGGCCAGTAACGGATTCTCGAACATATCGTTGATCGCGGCATTGTTGACAAGCACATCTATCCGCCCATAGACTTCGAGTATCCGCTGCCGGGCGGCCTCCAGCGAAGCAGCGCTCGTCACGTCCAACGCGATTCCCAGGTGCCCCTCCCCCAGCCTGCCGGCGACCGCTGCGGCCGCCTTCTCGTCGAGATCGGCGACTACGACCTTCGCCCCGGCAGCCGCCAACGCCTCGCAATGCTGCACCCCCAGCAGCCCGCAGGCCCCGGTGACGATCGCTACCTTATGTTCCAGCGAAAAAAGCTCCATCTCTTTTTATTTAGCAGCCGCTGGCTTCATGTTGAAATTGCTCACCTTCCTGAATACCGCCTCCACGGGCTTGCCCTTCAGCCGCGCAGCCACATCGCCTGCAGCTACCGCCTCCTTGAGCATCTCCAGCACCTCCCGGTAAGCCTCGAGCGTATAGTCTACATCCGCATCGGTATGGCTGAAGCTCATGTTATGGAAGCCCGACCAAAGGATACCCTTCTTTATCAGCTCCTGCTGGACAAAAGATTTCAGCTCCAGCGGATTGCCGGCGACAGCATCAAAGCTCACCAGGCTACGGCAGTCATAGCCCGTACACCTCGTAAAGCCATCGACGCCCAGTTCCTTGGCCAGGGTATTGTAGCCGTCCTTAAGCCTTTTCCCTTTTTCGGCGAGATAGGCGGGGACGTTTTTTTCTATCATCTCCCGGATCGTGGCTACCGCCGCCGCCAGCGAGAGCGCCTCGCCGCCGAAGGTGGTGAAGAAGAAGACCTCTTCCTCGAAGAGCCGCATGATATCCCGCCGTCCGGTGAGCAGGGAGATGGGCATGCCGTTGGCAAATGCCTTCGAATAACAGGCCAGATCGGGTACCACGCCAAAGTATTCCTGGGCGCCGCCCACGGCGATCCGGAAGCCCGTCCACATCTCGTCGAAGATGAGCAGCGTACCGTTGGCCTCACACAACGCCTTTAGCTCCTGCAGGAAATTGTCCCTGGGCGCCTCGAACACAAATGGCTCCAGGATCACGCAGGCGGTATCTTCATCGAGGCCCGCTTTCACGGAGGCCAGATCATTGTATTCGAACGTACTGCTCAGATCCCGCACAGCATCAGGGATGCCGGCATTCCTGCTGGTAACGGAAATATACCAGTCATGCCAGCCATGATACCCGCAGCACAGCACCTTGCTCCTGCCTGTATAGGCCCTGGCTACCCGCACAGCGGCGCTGGTGACATCCGCCCCGGTCTTGCTGATGCGGATGGACTCGGCATTCGGGATCACCCGGTGGACAAGCTCGGCCAGCTCGACTTCCAGCTCGTGCATCATGGAGAAGGTGATACCGTCCCTGAGCTGGGCGACAATAGCCTCGTCAACCCGGGGATAGGCATAGCCCAGGGACAACGGCCCTATCGCCATGTTGTAATCCAGGTACTCGTTACCGTCGACATCCCAAACGTGCGCACCTTTCCCCTTCTTCAGGTATTTGGGCGCTACGCCGTTGACATACTGGCCGGGTCCCTTAGCCAACGTCTGCGTCACGGGCGTCATAATGGACCGGGCCCGGCCGTAGAGCGCATCGGAAACGGTCACCACGGGATAGTCTTCGTTGAAGGCAATGATATTAGGCATATAGTAATGTATTAGCGTGTTTTATCCTTGCCGCGATCTTCGCCGGGGTGAACCCTTCCGCCTCCAGCACCTGCTCCAGCAGCCCCGGCCTGAACCAGCGCTCACCCAGCGAAAGAGAGGTCACATTCGCCATCATCCGGCGCCGCAACAAAATCTCGGCTACGATCGAATAAAGCCCCCCGGTCTGCAGATGATCCTCGATCGTCACCAGGTGAGAAGAACCGACAGCCGCAGCAATAACAGCATCCTCATCTACCGGCTTCAACGACCGCATATTTATCAGCCCCACCGAGAGCCCCTCTTTCTCCAGCAGCGCCTTTGCCTCCAGCGCATTGGCAAACAGGAATCCGTAGACCAGCAGGGTCACATCCTTGCCTGAAGCAACAATCTCTGCCTTGCCCGGCTGAAACGGCGCGTGACTATATTTCCCTTGCTTATGGTTGATGCGCACATAGGCTGGCGCCGGCGAGCTCCAGATAGATGGCAGCATGCGGACCAGGTCGTCTTCATCGGCAGGACAATAGACTTCCATTCCCGGTATACCCCGCATGATGGCCACGTCTTCGATGCTCTGGTGCGTAGGCCCGTTGCCATCCGAAAGAAAACCGGGTATATAGCCGCTGAGCTTCACCGGCAGATGCGCGATGCCTACATCCGTTCGGATGAATTCAAAAGCCCGCATCGTAAGGAAAGGCGCCAGCGCATGGACCACGGGGATCCGCCCCCGCAAAGCCAGCCCCGCAGCCATCCCGACCATCGTCTGCTCGGTGATGCCCGTG
>JAMFRX010000336.1 GCA_026224995.1 Puia dinghuensis | reverse complement strand
GATTCTGAATTTTCAAGAGATACATAGCTCATTGCGTTAATTTTATTCGCCTGTCATGGCACTTCCCCCCGGCTACTAATCCGCGACAAGGTATTAATTAGGCTCACTTGAAGGTATAGTAAAAGCATGAATTGATAGTAATTTTTTTACTACACTCGCTTCCGAAAAAACACTTATCGATACCACGGAGCCGCCTTTTTGCGTTATTAAAATGAGCGCCGCAGTTATCGATGATCGAGATTTTTGGAAATATTTATACCCTGATCCTAACCCATGCTTAAAATCCATACCCAATATGAACAATTCCTCCCAAAAGAGCGGATGTGAACCCGACCTTCGCTCTTTGCTGAAGAATCAACACAGGAAGGTCTATTCGATCTGCCGCTTTTTTGCCCACAACTACCAGGAACATCAGCGCCTTTTTATCAACATCATCGCAGCCGCTTCCCAGAACATCCGCTCGCGCAAGGACAATAGCGACGACAAGCAGACCATGCTCTTGCGGGCCTGCATCAATATGGCGGCGCTGCATTCCATAAGCCTGGAGCTGGAACCTGCGCACGACCCGACCATACAATTTAAATCTCCTGACTATCAGCGTTCTATGACGAAGTTTCGGGACTCGGTGAAAAACATCTCCGACCTGGAGAAATTCCGTCTTTTCCTGGAGCTGGAAAAAGTCTCGCCAGATGAGATGCCTGCGATCACCGGCATCCGGCCCGGATACACCGCTCCCCGGAAAAAAGAAAGCGAAGCGCCCGCCAAGAATTTCATCCCCTATCTAAAGGAAAAACTGATATGGAGCTAAAAAAACTGCTGCAGCACTGGAACAGTTTTCCCGAAGTCTCCATGGAAGAGCGACCCGTCCTGTCATCCGACCTGGAGAAGATCGTCGTGAAGAATCCCTTGTCCGACGCCTTTTACCTGCGGAAAAGGCTTCTGATGCGAATAGCCGTCATCTCCTGTCTACTGCTCCTTAATATATGGCAGCTGCATCAGCAATGGAAAATGGATGGCAACGATCTGCACATGCAGTGCGCCCTCTTTGTCCTGCTGACTTTTTCACTCTATTTTCATGTCCGGCTTCTGCTCTTCGCCGACTACCCCACCCTCCTGGCGCTGCCATTAGTCAACTTCCTTGGGAAATTGGAGATCATATTGGACAAATACATTTTTTCTTTCAAGTTTGTGAGCGCAATCTCCGGATTCTATCTTCTGAGCCTGATCCTACTGCTGCTATCCCGCATGAGCCCCGGCGCCGCCGAATCCCTGAGCAGTAACGACTGGTATAAAGGATTGATCCTGATATTCCTCGCCGTTTCCACTGACATCCTGCTACTGAATACAATCATCCCCAGGTACCGAAAATTATTGGTCACGGTACGGAAATACCGGGAGGGGATCAACGTAAAGGGGCAAAACAAATAAAAGACAAGGAACCTTCTTCCCAATATAATTATTATCCTCTATATTTGGGCTAGCTTCAACAATCTTAGAAAATGCAGAACATTTTAATCGCAGATGACCATTCCATCGTTAGGGCAGGACTAAAACTACTGATCAATAACAGCATCAGGGATGTTGCGATCGACGAAGCCGAGGACGGCGAAGCGGTGATAAAGAAAATGAAGGCTGCACATTTCGATCTGCTGATCCTGGATATCAATATGCCGCATACGGAATCCTTTAGCCTGACGGCTTATCTCCTGAAAGAATATCCTGGTCTTAAGATTATTATTTTCACCATGAACCAGGAAGTTTTTTTTGCTAAAAGGTTTTTGAAGATCGGGGCGCATGGTTACCTGAACAAATATTCCAAAGAGTCGGAGATCAAATATGCCATCCAGAAAGTCCTGGGTGGAAAACGATACATCAGCGACAACTTAGCCGAGATCCTCTCCGGCGAGCTCACAAAAAAATTAAAGGATAATCCCTTCGAAGACCTCTCGGACAGGGAGTTCGAAGTGGTTCTGCAGATGCTAAAAGGAAGCTCCGTTTCCGAGATCGCCAATACGCTGAGCCTGCATAAATCCACCGTCGGCACGCATAAAACGCGTATCCTGGATAAGCTGAAGATCTCCAATACCGTGGAGCTCATCAATCTTGCACGGCTCTACGAAATTATTTGATTGCTGCGGATGCGCTGTCTGGAATTTATCGCATCCTTAGCAATCCGCTAATGTCTGTCCTTCGGACGAGCCGCTTGGGCGGCTCAAAAGAACTTCTCCAACGCTTTTCTTACTCCATCGTTGTTATTGGTATCGGTGACATAATCGGCCTTGGCCTTGATGTCGTCGGGAGCATTACCCATCGCTACACCCATACCTGCGAATCCGATCATCTCAATATCATTGTAATTGTCGCCCATGGCGATGATCTCCGCTGGCAGGAGCCCAAGCCGTTCGCTTACGAATTTGACGGCATTGGATTTTGAGCCACGGGTATCCATCACTTCGAGATAAGTCGCCTTGGAAGGGTAAATGTTCAGCTGGCCGTTGTAGACAGACCGCAGATGCTGCTGGATGCCCGTAATATTCTCCGGTTCGCTCATGACCATCATCTTGTTGGGCCCAATGCGGCGAGTCGACCATTCCCGGATCAGCCGGTCGATGGGCTCGACGCGTACCGCCACATCCATGATCTTCTGTTCGTGATCGGTCCAGGCATCGTTGACCTCCGAATACCATTCCCGTTGCAGATAATACGCGATGGTTGCCTTAAAAGGTCGCACCTGCTCGGTGACCTTTGCCGTGGTCTCCAGATCGATAGTGGCTTCGAAGATAGGCTCTTCGTTCTCGACGATATAGCTGCCGTTCAGCGTGACCAGGGGCGTATGTGCGGGAAGGCCTATATTCCGGAAGGTGGGCAGCACAGCGTTGATAGGCCGGGCCGAGACGAGGACCACAGGGATCCCTTTTTTCGTGAGGGTCTGTATTGTTTGAATAGTGGCTTCGCTAACCGAATGGTCGGACTTCAGCAGGGTGCCGTCCATGTCCAGAAATACAGCTTTATACATCTATTGTGAAAATTAGGTCCGCAATTTAAGTAATCCGACCTATACTCTGACATAGATTTTCTTGTAGTCCAACCACTTACCTACGCTCCAGCAAACCATCATGTATGTTAAAGCAAACAGCAGCGACCCAATAGCACCGGGGAACACCGCCTGGTAGAATACCCGGTTCACCCATTCAAAAACGCTCTCGCCATTTCCCGCCGGGATAATGAACAGGATGACGACGAGCAGCTCAGACAGCAGATAGATGAACAGCGGGTTCTTTCCAAAGACATTAAAAAAGGGCGTCCAGGACTTTTTCCCCCTG
>JAMFRX010000335.1 GCA_026224995.1 Puia dinghuensis | reverse complement strand
GCGGCAGCGGCTTCGGCATCATGGCCATGCTGGCTGCCGTACAACGCGGATTCGTCACCCGCCAGCAGGCGCTGACCCGCATCACCACCATCGTATCGGTCCTCACCAATCAGGCCACCCGCTATCATGGCGCTTTTCCCCATTGGATAAATGGGTCCACCGGTGCCACCGTACCCTTCAGCACCCAGGACGATGGCGGCGACATCGTAGAGACGTCCTATATGATGCAGGGCCTGCTCTGCGCCCGCCAGTATTTTAACAACATCACCGATCCCACAGAAACGACGCTCCGGACGACGATCAATCAGCTTTATGCAGGGATCGACTGGGGCTGGTATCGTAAGAATGACCTCAACACGCTGTACTGGAACTGGAGCCCCGACTACAGCTGGGCCGTCAACGTTCCCATAAAAGGCTGGTGCGAAGCGCTGATCACCTATGTGCTGGCCGCCTCCGGTCCCACGGACCCCATCCCTAAATCGACATATGACAGCGGCTGGGCAGGCAACGGCTCCATGCGCAACGGCAACACCTATTACAATACCGTCCTCCCCCTGGGACCTTCGGAAGGCGGCCCGCTGTTCTTCGCGCACTATTCGTTCTTAGGCATCGACCCCAATGGACTCTCCGATGTCTACGCCAACTACTGGACCCAGAATACCGCGCATACAATGATCAACTATTCCTATTGCGTGAGCAATCCCCAAAACTATAACGGCTATAGCAGTCAGTGCTGGGGCCTCACGGCCAGCGACGATAACCTCAGCGGTTATGCGGCCCACTCACCGACCAACGACCTGGGCATCATCTCCCCCACCGCCGCGATCTCTTCCCTGCCCTATGCCCCTACCCAAAGCATGAACGCCCTTCGCTTTTTTTATTATAAATTAGGAGACAAGATCTGGGGTCAGTATGGATTCACCGATGCCTTCAACCTGACCAAACCCTGGTTCGCGACTAGTTACCTGGCCATCGACCAGGGTCCCGAGATCGTGATGATCGAAAATTACCGTAGCGGACTTCTTTGGAATCTTTTTATGAGCTGTCCCGAAATACAAAGCGGTATGCAAACATTGGGATTCTCGAGCCCGCATTTTTAAAAGAGTTAAACGAATAGCATGCGATGGTTTAAATGGATAGGCATATTGCTGGTGCTTCCGATGGGCACCCGCCCCCAGACGAACCCTCCGGACCGACTCAACGATTCGGTCCTACTGGATCTCGTCGAAAAACAAACCTTCGAATATTTCTGGGACGGTGCCGAACCCAATAGCGGGATGGCCGCCGAACGCATCCACACCGATAATATCTACCCCGAGAACGATCAAAGCACCATTACTACCGGTGGCAGCGGTTTTGGCGTCATGGCGATAATCGCCGGCATTCAACGCGGTTACATTACCCGCGCACAGGCACTTGCCCGCTTCAACAAGATCGTACGCTTCCTGGAAAAAGCGGATCGTTTTCATGGCGCCTGGCCCCACTGGCTGAACGATACTACCGGTCGTGTCAAACCTTTCGGGCGCGAAGACGACGGAGGCGATCTGGTTGAAACCTGTTATCTTATGGAGGGTCTCCTGTGCGCGCGTCAATATTTTCAGGACGGCAATCCCGAAGAAAAACAGCTGGCCGCCAGCATCGATACCCTCTGGCGCGGTGTGGATTTCGACTGGTACCGTGATGGCGGCCAAAATGTGCTCTTCTGGCACTGGAGCCCTTCGCATGGATGGAAGAATAACTTCCCCGACCATGCCAATAATGAATGTCTGAACCACTACGTGCTGGCGGCCAGCTCACCAAAACAACCGGCTCCCGCGGCGGTTTATCAGGAAGGATGGGCACAAAATGGCGCGATCAACGCCATCAGCTTTTATAAGAACGATACCCTCCATCTTCACATGCAGGGTGATCCCCCTCACGGAGGCCCGCTTTTCTGGTCCCATTACTCCTATCTGGGCCTCGACCCGCGCGGGCTCATAGACAAGTACGCCGACTACTGGCGGGAGAACCGCACGCAGTCGCTGATCAATTACAATTGGTGCGTCGACAATCCAAAAAATTTCAAAGGCTATGGGAAAGAGAATTGGGGCCTTACCGCCAGCTATTCGGTAAAAGGATATGCCGCACATGCTCCGGACGAGAAGAACGACCTGGGAGTTATATCTCCAACGGCTGCTATCTCCTCCCTTCCGTATACACCCCGGCAATCCATGGCTGCGATCCGTCACTGGTATGAACAGCTCGGTGGCAAGATCTGGGGGAAATATGGTTTTTACGATGCCTTTAGCGAACAGGCCAGCTGGTATCCGAAACGCTATCTCGCCATCGACCAGGGGCCAGCAGTGGCCATGATAGAGAACTACCGCAGCGCCCTGCTATGGAAGCTCCTTATGAGCTGCCCCGAAGTACAGGACGGACTGAAAAAGCTGGGCTTCGAAAGCCCCTGGATCAAACCCTAGTCATGCACAAAAACCTACATCGCCTGAAAATACTTGCGATCCTCCTGCTGGTAATGATCGCACAGAGCCATGCCCAGCAAAAGACCTATTGCAATCCTATAAACCTGGACTACGGCTACACACCCATCCCCGACTTCGCCGGCTGGGGCCATCACCGGGCGACAGCTGACCCGGTCATCGTCAACTATAAGGGCGACTATTATCTTTTCAGCACCAATCAATGGGGCTACTGGTGGAGCAATGACCTCCTCACCTGGAAATTCCTGCCGCACAAATTCCTGCGCCCCTGGAACAAAGGCTACGATGAGCTCTGCGCGCCGGCCGTAGGCATCCTGGGGGATACGATGATCGTCTTCGGCTCTACCTATACCCGCAATTTCACCATCTGGATGAGCACCGACCCTAAGTCCAACCAATGGAAGCCGCTGGTCGACTCCTTTGCCATTGGAGGCTGGGACCCCGCCTTCTTCACAGACGACGACGGCCGTCTGTATATGTACAACGGCAGCAGCAACGCCTACCCGCTCTACGGCATAGAGCTGGACCGAAAGACCCTGCAGCCCATCGGAACGCGTACGGAGCTCTTCCTGCTGCAGCCCTGGCGCTTCGGCTGGCAGCGCTTCGGCGAGAATATGGACAACACCTTCCTGGACCCATTCGTAGAAGGGTCCTGGATGACAAAGCACAACGGTAAATACTATCTCCAATATGGCGCTCCGGGCACGGAATTCAGCGGCTATGCGGACGGAGTAGTGGTGGGTAACACTCCGTTGGGACCTTTCAATCAACCCCAATCCGACCCCTTCTCCTTCCACCCCGGCGGATTCGCCCGCGGCGCCGGTCACGGCAGCACATTCATGGATAACGCAGGCCACTACTGGCATATCTCCACTATCTCCATTGGTGTAAAGAACAGCTTCGAACGACGCCTGGGTATCTGGCCCGCCGGCTTCGACAAAGATGGCGTGCTATTCATGGACGCAGCCTTTGGCGACTACCCGCACAATGTTTACGACGGCAGCTTCACTGGCTGGATGCTGCTGAACTATAAAAAACCCATACTGGTCTCTTCCACCCTGAGCCCCGCACATCCTGCCAACGACGCAGTGGACGAAGATATCAAGACATATTGGAGCGCAGCCTCCGGCAACAGCGGAGAATGGATACAATCCGACCTTGGCGCCATATCCACCGTCCACGCCATTCAGGTCAACTATGCGGATCAGGATGCGGAATTTCTCGGTAAGCAAACAGGCATCTGTCACCAATACAGGGTGCTGGGATCCGCAGATCAAAAGAAATGGCAGGTGCTGATCGACAAAAGCCATAACAGCACCGACGTCCCACATGACTTTACCGAGCTGAGGACCCCCGCCAGCGTCAGTTATATCCGGCTGGAGAACCTTCACATGCCCACCGGAAAATTCGCCATCAGCGGCTTGCGCGTATTCGGCAGGGGCACAGGCCCAATGCCCGACACGGTAAAACAGCTCATCGTGCTGCGAACACAAAAAGATAAACGAAGCGCCTGGATAAAATGGCAGCCCGCAGACAACGCCTACGGCTACAATATTTATTTTGGCACCGCCCCGGATAAATTATACAACAGCATCCTGGTCTATGACGCCAATGAATATTGGTTTAAGGTCATGGACAAGGAAAAAACATATTATTTTGCAATAGAATCGCTTAACGAAAACGGTGTTTCGCCAAGGACGGCCGTGATCAGGGTCGACTAAAACCATTCAAAACATGAAACTAACGAAAACGCTTGTCGCCATCCTTCTGCTCGCCGGAGCCGCCAGGGCTCAGTCTCCCTCGGCCGCAGAAACGAAAATGAACGCCTTCGTCTCATCCCTTATCAGCAAGATGACCCTGGAAGAAAAGATCGGCCAGCTCAACCTCCCCGGCGCAGGCGATATCACAACCGGCCAGGCTGGGAACTCCGATATCGCAAAAAAGATCCAGGAAGGAGAAGTAGGCGGCCTGTTCAACATAAAATCCGTTGCTAAGATCAAAGAGGTTCAGCGCATCGCCGTAGAAAAGAGCCGCCTGAAGATCCCCCTGATCTTCGGCATGGATGTAATCCACGGCTATGAGACGGAATTTCCCATCCCCCTGGGCCTGAGCTGTAGCTGGGATATGTCCGAGATCGAAAAAAGCGCCCGCGTCGCCGCCACGGAAGCCAGCGCCGACGGCATCTGCTGGACCTTCTCCCCCATGGTCGATATTGCCCGGGACCCCCGCTGGGGACGCATCGCGGAAGGCAATGGCGAAGATCCCTACCTGGGATCGGAGATCGCCAAAGCCATGGTCAAAGGCTACCAGGGCGACCTCTCCGGCAATTCCGATATCATGGCCTGTGTCAAGCACTATGCGCTCTACGGCGCCGCGGAAGGCGGCCGCGACTACAATACGACAGACATGAGCCCGGTGCGGATGTTCAACGAATACCTGCCGCCCTACAAGGCCGCCCTCGACGCAGGGGCAGGCAGCATCATGGCCTCCTTCAACGACGTAAATGGCATCCCCGCTACCGCCAACAAATACTTGATGACCGATATCCTCCGCCATCGCTGGGGCTTCAAAGGTCTCGTCGTCACCGACTATACGGGTATCAACGAGATGATCGCCCACGGACTCGGCGACCTGCAGACCGTATCCGCCCTGGCCCTAAAGGCAGGCATCGACATGGATATGGTCGGCGAAGGCTTTCTCACCACCCTGAAAAAATCCCTGCAGGAAGGAAAGATCACACAGTCGGAGATCGACTTCGCCTGCCGGAAGGTGCTGGAGGCAAAATATAAATTAGGGCTCTTCGATAACCCTTACAAATACTGCGACGAAAAAAGGGCCGCCACGGAGATCTTCACGGCCGCCAACAGGTCTACCGCGAGAAGCATCGCCGCCGATTGCTTCGTGCTGCTCAGGAATCAGGGCAATGTGCTGCCCCTTAGGAAAGGTGGAACCATCGCCCTCATCGGGCCGCTCGCGGATAACAAAGAAAATATGACGGGCACCTGGAGCGTGGCCGCCGACTTCTCCAAATCCATTTCAGTGCTGCAAGGACTGAAAGAGGCCGCCGGCGACGGAACGAAAATTCTTTATAGCATGGGCTCCAATCTTGATGCCGACAGCCTGTTCGAAGTTCGAGCCGGCATGTTTGGAAAGACCCTTCACCGCGATTCCCGTCCTGCGGCAGATATCCTGCAGGACGCCCTCAATACCGCCAGCCAGGCCGATGTAATCGTCGCGGCCCTGGGTGAATCGGCGGAGATGACCGGCGAGGCCAGCAGCCGTAGCAATATCGAGCTGCCGCAGATCCAGCAGGACCTCCTGAAAGCCCTGCTAAAGACAGGTAAGCCGGTAGTGCTCGTGCTCTTCACCGGCCGCCCCCTGGCGATAAAATGGGAGAACGACGCCATTCCGGCCATCCTCAACGTCTGGTTCGGCGGGACGGAGTCCGGCCACGCCATCGCCGACGTGCTGTTCGGCGACATCAACCCCAGCGGGAAGCTCACGACTACCTGGCCGCAGAACGTGGGCCAGATCCCCCTATATTACAACCATATGAATACAGGCCGCCCGCTGGAAGGCCCCTGGTTCCAGAAATTCCGGTCCAACTACCTGGACGTGTCCAATGATCCCGTATATCCCTTCGGCTACGGGCTCAGCTACACGCATTTTACCTATAGCGACCTTGCCTTTAGCACCACCACACCCAAGGGCGCACAGACATTAAAAGCAACAGTCACGGTCACCAACGACGGGGCAAAGCCGGGGAAAGAAGTGGTACAGCTCTACATCCGCGACCTCGTAGGCTCCATCACGCGACCCGTAAAAGAACTAAAAGGCTTTCAGAAAATAATGCTGCAGCCCGGCGAATCGCGAAAGGTCACCTTCGACATTACCCCGGAAGACCTGAAATTCTATAACAATGAGCTTAAATACGATTGGGAGGCGGGCGATTTCGTGATCATGATCGGGGGCAATTCACGGGATATACTATCGGGGAAGGTTAGCTGGTCCAAGTGATGTAAATTCGCAGTATGCAGGGAATAAAGAACATCATTTTCGATCTGGGCGGTGTCATCATTAACCTGGACAACAAGCTCACGGAAGAGGCTTTTACCAATCTGGGAGTAAAGGATATCCGGCAATACTTTGGTCATGGACATGCGGCGGCCTTCTTCAAAGACTATGAGGTCGGCAGGATCACGGACCAGCAGTTCATCGACTCCGTTAGGGCGATGATTGGCCTGGATGTCTCCGACCAGGCTATCGTAGACGGCTGGAATGCGCTCCTGCTGGACTTCCCCGCAGAACGCATCGAGCTGCTCAGACAGCTGAAAAAAAGCTACCGCATCTTCCTGTTCAGCAATACTAACGCCCTTCATCTGGCAGCCCTGCAGCAGATCTATGCCAAATCCTATGGGCCAGGCGTCCTGGACGACCATTTCGAAAAGACCTATTATTCCCATCTTCTCGGCAAGCGCAAGCCTGACAAAGAATCTTACGAGCATATTCTTAAGGAAAATCAGCTCCTTGGAACGGAGACCCTGTTCGTGGATGACGCCATCATAAATGTAGAAGGCGCCGAAGCGGCAGGGCTAAAAGGCTTATACCTGCGGCCCGGTATCAGCCTGCTGGACTTTCAGTGGTAATTGTCTGTCTATTTAACCTCTTCAAAGTCTATATAATCCTCCGCAGGCCCTTTTGTAGACGAATGGCGCTCGGTGGGGCGGGGTGCTTCCTGCGGCTGCGGTTGCGACTGCTCACCCATTCCCCCCTGCATATTCCTGAACTGCTGCCTTACCTGCCTTGTCGTCCGGACCACTGGCAACAAAAAGTTGAACACGAACCGGTACAGGAGATAGAACACGATGACCAGGAAAAATATTTCAGATAACGGCATCATATTACCGTAAAGGTACGGATAAGAACCGAAAAAGGGTGTTAAAACCCGCCCATTATTTCTTGAATACCCTGGTAACCATCCAGTTAAGTCCATCGCCCAGCTTTTCGGCCAAAATGTCGGCGAGGCGGAGAAGCACCTTCTGCAGGCGCTCGTTCTCCATTATCTTATCGAACAAACGATAGCCCGTAAGGTCTTCTCCTTCGATCTTGCGGGGCAGCAGCGACCGCACGAACAGAGAGCCGGAATGCTGCTGGAAATAGCTGAAGTTGTCGTCGATCTGCTCTTCCAGCTGCTTTGCCTTGGTTCTTAACCGCCGGATCTCCCCGTCCAGGGAGTCCATACTGCGGGAAGCTTTGGTAGATTTAGGCATTGTCTTCTCCCTCCTCTTTGGATTTTTGTATAACGCTTTGAATCACAGGGTCCACAAATAATGCTTTTCGAAAAATGGCCAGTAGCACGAAGATCACCAGGATCAGCAGCGTCACCAGCCCAAATCCTTTCACGAAGCTGTGGAAAACGCCCGAGAAATAATAGGCGACCATCAGGCCTCCGAATAACAGGAAGAGAAAAGCCAGGAATAAAGACAGCAGCACCCAGGCGAACAAACCTGCCGACCGGGCAAAAAGGCGAAGGCTTTGCAGCCGGTAGATCTCCATCCGTGTCTCCAGGTACTCTTTTAGCAACGTCTTGTTCTCGGCAAAAAAAGACCCTAAATTATCGGGCTGGTTCATGCTCGTTTTTTATTAAAAGTAAAATAATTTGGGAAGGTTTTTCAAGGAGTTTTGGTGGATATAGGAATTATCATACCTTTGACATGGTAAATGAAGCAACAGAAAAGGGAACGAGTCCGTTCCCTTCTTTTTTTCTTAATACTACCATGGTGAACGAAACAATCAAAGCGGTAGAAAGTTTGGTACAGGCGCTGCTGGCAGGCGAACCGGGATATTTCCTGGTGGATATCCGGATCAAGCCCACCAATAATCTTAAGGTGTTCATCGATGGAGATCAAGGCATCTCGATCGAAAAAGTTGTCCAGTACAACCGGGCATTGTACAAAAAGCTCGACGAATCGGGGTTTTTCCCGACCGGTGACTTCTCTTTGGAAGTCTCTTCACCAGGCCTGGACGAACCGCTGAAGCTGATTCGCCAGTACAAAAAGAACATTGGACGCCAGGTGGAGCTGGTGCTACAGGATGGGTCTAAAAAGGAAGGCCGTCTCCTGGAAGTGAGCGAAGACGGCGTTATAGTGGAAGAGATAAGAGGAAAGAATAAGAAAAAAGAGGTTATTAACCATACTTTTTTATTCGATAACATAAAAACAACAAAAATTCAAGTAGTTTTCTAGGAGATTTAAATTTAGTGTTATGGCTAGTATCAATCTAATCGAAGCCTTCCAGGACTTCAAAGAAGCAGAGAATATCGACCGCCCTACTATGATGAAAGTAGTAGAGGATGTATTCAAAACTTTGTTGCGCAAGAAATATGGAAGTGACGAAAATTTTGACGTAATTGTGAATGCCGAAAAAGGCGACCTGGAAATCATGCGCCGCCGCACGATCGTGGAAGACGGAGCGGTAGCGGACCCCCTGGCGGAAATTGGCTACACCGACGCAACCAAGATCGAGCCCGACTACGAAGTAGGGGAGGAGCTGTATGAAGAGGTGGAGATCCTGGATTTTGGCCGCCGCGCTATCCTCGCCGCCAAGCAGACCCTCGCAAGCCGTAT
>JAMFRX010000334.1 GCA_026224995.1 Puia dinghuensis | reverse complement strand
TGGAGACGGGAATGGCCAGCCAGACTACCGCGCCGATGGAGGCGGTAGTCCAGGTGTTGAGGACCGGGCTGTAATGGAAGGCGGCCAGCGGAAGGAGAAAGATACCGCCCATGAGCACCTGCCAGCCATTGATGGTCAGCAACGGCAGCCCGTTCCATTGTACACGCGAGAAATAGATCACGCTGAGTGAATAGGCCAGCATGGAGATCAGCAGGAGGAGCAGGCCGGCAGGAGTAGAAGAGCTGTTCTGCAGCAGAGGCCATGCGGCTATGATGACCCCGGCCATACAGAGGAGGAGGCTTAGGAAGGTGGACGCCCTGAGCGGCCGGCGCAGGAAGAGGGCCGTCAGCAGATTTATGAATACCGGGTTGGTAGCCACTGCGAGGACGCCGAGGCCCGCGGAGACGTTCCGCATAGCCAGGACGTAAAGTCCGAGATAAATGGTATTGGAGAGCAGGCCATACAAGGCGATCTGTCTCCACTCCCTGCCTCTCGGCAGCCGATGACGCAGCAGGGCATGGCTGACGATCAGCATGATGATCCCGGCGAGGAAGAAGCGGACGACACAAAGCATGAAGGGCTGAACGAGCCTAAGGCCGATCTTGGTGGCCGTTGCCGCTGAAGACCAAAAGATGGAGAAGGCCAAACCCGCGGCCAAGGACCAGATCCCTTTTTTCAAGACTTACCTGTTTGTTCACTGCGAATATAGGTTTTTACCCTCCGGCGGCAGGGAATACAGCCGGTATTTTTCCTCATACAGCTTGCGGTACTGACTGTTCTTTTTCCGAACGAGGGTACTCAGGATGCCACTACCCTGCGCTTTCACCCAGTAGTTGAAGACGAATTTCTCCTGATCCCGCTCGAAAAAAATGGCCGAGGAACTCTTGTTCTTCGCGGGCAGCAGCACACGGGCAGCCCAGGTCTCCAAGGTCGGGACGACACCACGTTTCATACTATCCTTTTTGTCGAGCACTCTGACCCGAAGCCTGTCGTAATACAGATCCATGGTCCCATAGGCAGCATAACGATTGCCTTGCCAGACGGACCAGACCGTATCCACATGACCTGTGACGCTGACGGCTGCCGCGGGGATGGAAACCGAGGAAAGACGAGTGAGATCCAGCGACGAGAAATTGCTTGCGGCCGTGAATGACGACAAGGGGTCGCCGTATGATTCCCTATAAGCGAATCGCCGGATATGTCCGTCGAAGATCCGGCCGGAGGCATCGACTTTTAGGGTATCAGCCGCATTGTCGCGGCTTTTAAGATGCGTAACATAGCCATCGATCTGTTCTATGGGGATAGTGCTCCAGCGGTTGGTAGCTAAAGACAGTTCGTTATAGATGACCTTATCGTTGACGAGCAGGACGGTATCTACGCGGATGGCGAAGGGGATCGTGCCAAGGAGCTTTGTGGGCATGGCCTTTTCGATACCGTGGTGGAAGGGGATGTGCTTGTCCCTGGACGCCTCGACTACGACTGCATTAAGCTCCAGCTTTTGGATCTCAGGCGAGAGATGGTGTGGGTCGCCTGCCAGCCGGAGCTTCGACAAGATGAGCGCTTTGCCCTTGAGGGTGATATAGTCCTGCTGCCACCGGGCTTGCTTGAAGGACTCTTCCCGGGTCATAATCGGGGCGATGCTGAAATCGGCGATGCGTAAGCTTCGGTTGTCCCAGGAGAAGTCTGCGGCATCGGCCGTGAGCTTCCGGGTGGAATAGTGGACCGCTCCCCTACTGACGGTGATCATATCCAGCCAGGGCCGCCAGTCGGAATTGCCCTTTGCAGGCAGGACAAAAGCGGCGGCATGGAGGGCGCCGGCCAGCGATCTTACCTGGAGCGCGGTCGAATCGGTACGGTAGTTCAAGGCGGTATT
>JAMFRX010000333.1 GCA_026224995.1 Puia dinghuensis | reverse complement strand
CGTTGGCGGGGAGGTCTGCCATCGTGAAATCGGAGCCGGCCAGGAGCTGCATATTCATGGTCGAGAGATAGTTGAGGTCTGCCGGGATGGCTGTGATGGAGAAGCTCACTTTCCCGTGATCGGTGACCGCATTCAGTCCGTCGCCCCAGGTGGCGGAGATGGGCAGGTTATACGATCCCGAAACGCTTACGACGCCGGGGAGTCCTTTGACGGCGTTCTTAAGGGCATTGTACTGGTTTAGTACCCTGTAGTCGATGGGCAGGACTATGACGTGGTCCCTGTCCAGGCCGAGGTTCCTGTTGCGGATATAGCTCATCTGTTGCAGGATGACCACGGTGGTGATGATAAGGAACAGGGAGATCACAAATTGAATGACGATCAGGGTGCGGCGTAGCCCCGCGTGGCCGCCGGTGATACGGAACCCAGCCCGGAGGATGCTGATGAGCTTGGTACCCGAGAGGACGAGCGCCGGATAGGAGCCGGCGAGCAAGCCGATAAGGATACCGGCTATAACGATGGCTGCCAGTGGCCGCAATTGTAAGATTTCTGTGGCCAGCAGGTGTTTGCCGGTCAAATTGTTATAAGAGGGCAGCAGGACGATGGCGACGCCTATGGACAGGACCAGGGCTATAAAGGTCACCAACAGGGACTCGCCCGTAAACTGTGTGAACAGCTGGCCCCTGAGGGCGCCGAGCACTTTTCGGATGCCGATCTCGCCGGTCCTGCCGGAGGATTGGGCGATGGCGAGATTGGTATAGTTGAAGCAGGCGATGGCCAGGATGAGCGTGGCGATCGCGAGCAGCACATAGACGTAGGTGATGCTGCCGTTAGGCTCGAAACCTTCCACGGAAGAATAGAGGTGTACTCTTTTAAGCGGTTCCAGGTGGTAGCGGAGGAAGTCGCTGCCATCGAGGCGGGCTTGTTTCCGGACTTCCGGGGTTTGCATAAAGGCATCCACCTGCTGCTGCAGGTGGCCGAGGGCGGAGCCGTCGCGCAGAAGGAGGTAGGTGATGTAGTTGGCCGTCCACCAGTCTTCTGTTTTCGAAGCATCGAGATTGTTGAAGCTGACCACCATGCCGAACTGCAGCTGGGAGTTGCCTGGCGGGTCCTGGATGACGGCGCCTACGGTATAATCTTTTGCGTCGTTGATCCGAAGTGTTTTGCCGATGATATCCGTGCTGCCGAAATACTTTTTAGCGGCAGATGCGGTGAGCACGACGTTGTTGTCGCTGTGCAGGGCGTTGGGGTCGCCGCTCAGCAGCGGGAAGGTGAAGACGCGGAAGAACGAAGAGTCCGCATAGAGGTATTTCTTTTCCGTAAAGGTATTGTTACCGAAGCCGATGGTCGCGGAAGACAGGACTGTGCGGGTGTAATCCTCTATTTCCGGGAAGGTCCGTTTGAGCTGGGGGCCCACTTTCGTGCCCGTTAGGGCCACCTGGTTCGTCGATGTTCCCCGGCCATAATCCATGGTCACCCGGGCGATGCGGTCGGCATGGGCGTGGAAGGTGTCGTAGCTCAGCTCGTCCGCGATGAACAGGCCGATCAGGATGCAGCTGGTGAGGCCAATGGTGAGGCCGACGATATTGATCAGGCTGAAACCTTTTTGTCTGAGGAGGTGGCGAAGGGTCAGCTTTAGGAAGTTCCGGAACATAGGCGATAATTGTATATTTCAAATATACGGATCGGGTGCAACATTTGTTACAGTCCTGCGTCCTTAGTTCCAAACATACTGGTATGCTCCGGAACTTCTTCACTGTCGCCTGGCGGAATCTCGTCAAGAGTAAATGGTATTCGCTGATCAACACGTTGGGTCTTTCGATCGGCATGGCCGTAGCCTTGCTCATCGGGCTTTGGATCTGGGACGAACTGTCCTTCGATCATTACCATACCGAGCATAGCCGTATCGTCCAGATCAGGACGACGCAGACCTTTAACGGTCATACGGGGACGGGCATGGCGACCTCCCTGCCGATAGCGCCCTATTTACGCGAGCACTTTGGCTCCGATTTCGCGGAGGTTGCCCGGGTCAGCTGGAATCAGACCCATACCCTGGCCGTCGGGGACAAGAAACTGTCCAAAGAGGGGTTGTATGTAGAACCCCGATTCACGCATATCGTAACACTAAAGATGCTGAGCGGCAGCAGGGACGCGCTCAGAGACCCTTCTTCCATTCTGCTGACGCAGTCGATGGCGCGGGCTTTGTTCGGCGACGAGAATCCCATGAACAAGACGATCCGGGTGGACAACAAGGCCGTGTTGAAAGTAGCGGGTGTATATGAAGATCCCCCCAGGAATACCAGCTTTCATTTCACCTCTTTCCTGATGGCCTGGGATAAATACCGGGAGCTGAATGACTGGGTGAAGAATAGCGAAGCTCAATGGGGCAATCATTCGTTCCAGCTGTTCGGCCTGCTGGCGCCGCATGTGGATGCGGCCGGCGTGACGGCGAAGATAAAAGACATACCGCAGGCCCACAACAAAGAGGGTAAAGAAGAACTTTACGTCCACCCCATGGACAGCTGGCATTTGTATAGTGACTTCAAAGACGGAAAGGTAGTGGGCGGGCGAATCCGGTTCGTATGGCTCTTCGGCATCATCGGCGCGTTTGTGCTGTTACTTGCCTGTATAAACTTCATGAACCTCAGTACGGCCCGCAGCGAGAAGCGGGCGAGAGAGGTCGGCATCCGCAAGACCATCGGTTCCCTGCGGGGGCAGCTGATCGGGCAGTTCCTCAGCGAGTCGGTTTTAGTGGCCCTGCTGGCTTTTCTGCTGGCCGTGGGGTGGGTCTTGCTGGCGTTGCCCTTCTTCAATAGTCTTGCCGATAAGGACATGCACCTGCCCTGGGCCCGGCCTTTGTTCTGGATCATGTGTCTGGGCTTTACCGCTCTTACGGGGCTGTTGGCAGGCAGCTATCCGGCTTTCTATCTCAGCGGATTCGACCCCATCACGGTCTTGAAGGGAACCTTT
>JAMFRX010000332.1 GCA_026224995.1 Puia dinghuensis | reverse complement strand
GTGGCGATCTCCTCCGCAATGGCCCGGAACAGACGATTGCCTTCCACTGTTTTCAGGTTGATGATAGGCCGCAGGTGGATCTCGCCGCTGCCGGCATGGGCATAATGCACGGAATACAGCCCGTATTTTTTAAGTATCTCGTTGAAGTCGCGTATATACGCCGGCAGGTCCTGCACATCTACGGCTGTATCTTCGATGACAGGCACCGCCTTCGCGTCTCCCGGCAGATTGCTCAGCAGCCCCAGGCCCGCTTTTCGCAGCGACCAGATCCTTCCCGTGTCAGCTCCGAACAGCAGCGGAAAATGATACCCTAACCCTTCGGCCCGCATGGCGGATTCCACTTCCGCCGCCAGGGCCCTGATCTCCTCCCGGCTGTCTTTCTTGAACTCTATGACTAAGATGGCGCCGGGGTCACCCTGCACGAAGAAGCGGTTCTTCCGCTGTTCTATATTGTCTTTCGTACATTCCAGGATATAATGGTCGATCAGCTCGCTGGCGCTCGGCCCGTAACGCATGGCGATCAGGTTGGCCCGCAGAGACTCGTCGATGGAATTAAAGTGGACGCACAGCAGGCCCGTCTCCTTGGGCGGCAACGGCGACAGGTCCAGCTTGATCTCCGTGAGGAAGGCTAAAGTGCCTTCCGAGCCGGCCAGCAGCGTACAGAAATTGAAATCGGGCCGTCCGGCCTCGAAGGGCGCAGTCTCCAGCAGCAGGTCCAACGCATAGCCGGTATTCCTCCGCTCCACGCTCTTCTTGGGGAACTCCTTTTTTATCGCCAGCTGGTTATCGTAGTTGCTCAGCTGCTTGCGAATGCTTCGGTAGAGCTCACCTTCCAGCCCCTGTAGCTCGCACTTGGCATGAAAGGTTTCCGGCTCGAGCCTTCCAAACACGGCGGGTGTGCCGTCGCTCAGGAGAGCCTTCACTTCCAGCAGATGCTCCCGCGTGCTGCGGTAAACCACGGAATTGCTGCCGCAGCTGTTGTTGCCGACCATGCCGCCGATCATGGCGCGATTGGCCGTGGAAGTCTCGGGGCCGAACAGCAGCCCATGCGGCTTCAGGAAAAGATTAAGCTCGTCACGGATAACGCCGGGCTGCACCCGCACCCAACGTTCCTGTACATTCAGCTCAAGGATACCGGTGAAATATTTCGACACATCGACCACGATACCTTTACCTACTACCTGGCCCGCCAGCGAAGTACCCGCGGTTCGGGGGATCAGGGAGACCTGCCCGGCATGCGCGAAGTCTATGAGCTTCCGGAGGTCCTCCACGCTCTTCGGCACGGCCACCGCCAGCGGCATCTCCCGGTAGGCAGAAGCATCTGTGGCATATAACGTCCGCATGGTCGTGTCAAAGTACAGCTCTCCCTCAAGGTCCCGGCCTAAAGCCCCCAGTTTTTCATCCATAGGCGCAAAAATAAGCCGTTTCGACTACTTTTGCCCTATGTACCGCATTCTCACCTCCATCCTGGTCATCTGCCTGCTGACCAACGCCGCAGACGCGCAGAAAGGCAACAGGCTGCAGCCGAAGCCTGCCCTGCTCCGGCTCATCGACGGCAACCTCCGTCAGGCCGTCAACCAATACAAAGTTCTCATGGGCCGGGTACCCCCTGGCCGCATGCCCAAGACTTACAATGCCAATACGGATAAGCTGGAGACCTCCGACGTTGCCTGGTGGACAAGCGGCTTCTATCCCGGCACGCTTTTGTATCTCTACGAATTCTCCAACGATACGGCCCTCCTGCGCGAAGCGCAGTCCCGGCTCAAGCTCCTGGTGCAGGAACAGTTCGACAAAGGCACCCATGACCTCGGCTTCATGATGTATTGCAGCTATGGCAACGGACTGCGTCTGCTGTCGGATCCCGGATACAAAGACATTCTCCTCAACAGCGCGCGCTCCCTTTCCACCCGCTTCAATCCCACCGTAGGCTGTATCCGGTCCTGGGATAGCAAGCCCTGGCACTATCCTGTGATCATCGACAACATGATGAACCTGGAGCTCCTCTTCTGGGCTACCCATGCCAGTGGGGATTCTTCTTTCTACCGCATCGCCGTGACGCATGCCAACACCACTATGCGCAACCACTTCCGGCCCGACTACAGCTCCTTCCACGTCGTAGACTACGATACGGCCGACGGCAGCATCATCGCCAAAAAAACGGCCCAGGGCTATTCCGATTCCTCCGCCTGGGCTCGTGGCCAGTCCTGGGGACTCTATGGCTATACGATGGTATACCGGTCCACCCACGATCCCAAATACCTCGCCCAGGCACAGCATATCGCGCATTTCCTCCTCACCCTTCCCACCCTGCCCGCCGACAAGATCCCTTACTGGGACTACAACGCGCCGGATATTCCGAGGGCCTTGCGTGATGCGAGCGCCGCCGCTGTCATGGCTTCCGCCCTCATAGAGCTCAGCCACTATGTTCAGCCTGGCGAAGGCCGCCAGTATCTCGACGTGGCCGAACAGATCATCGTCAACCTCTCGGCGAATATCTACAAGCCGGTGGTAGGCTCCAACGGCGGTTTCATCCTCCGTCATAGCGTCGGCAACCTGCCCGCGCATTCGGAGATAGACGCCCCCCTGACCTACGCGGATTATTATTTCGTGGAAGCGATGCTGCGTTACAAGCAGCTGGGCGGCCGTTAGCCTTTGTCCAGCGGTTCGGCCCCTCAGTTCTCCCTAAGCACTCTACCGGGATTCATCCGCACGCTCTCCAGCGAATACCGCAGGATGATCACTCCCACTAGCCCGCCCATCGTCACCAGCGCGATCACCAGGTCCGCCGGCCGTGGATAGATATGATAAGCGAACTGCTGCAGCCAGCCGCTCGACAGCCACCAGGCCAGCGGCGCCGCCACCACAAATCCAAACAACAGCAGCCAGGCGAACTGCCAGGCAAACAGCGAATAGATATCCCGGAAGCTGGCCCCGATGACCCGCCGTATGGCGATGTCCGCCTTCGACATCCGCAGCAAAAAAGAAACATAGGCTACCAGCCCCATGCAGCTGATGGCGATCATGAGAACGGTAAGGGTCAGAAGGAGGGTGAGGAGATTGGATTCGTCATGATATTGCTGCATCAGGTGCTCGTCAAGAAAGGAATAGGCGAGGGGCAGGTCAGGGAAGGCGTTCTTCCAATGGTCTTGCAGGTCCTTGAGCACGGCCGCCGTCTTAGCCGGCTCTACCCGCACCAGCAGGTAGTCCGCGCTCGCCGGCTCCTGGAAGATCACCAGCGGCTGTATCATATGATGGAGCGAGCTGAAGTGGAATTCAGGAACAACGCCAATGACCTGTACTTGCCGATCCTGGACCTCGAAGCGCTCGCCTATGGGCTGTGTCCAGCCGGCCTTGCGCGCGAAGCTGGTAGTCACGAGGGCATTCCGCCTCGCTGCTGAGTCGGCCATGTCGCGGAAACCGCTACCCTGGATCACGGGTATCTGCAGCAGGGCGAAATAGTGGGCGTCGACATCTATATGATAGATCGTCTTCTTAACCTTTACTCCTTTCTCCCGGTACTCCACGAGGTCCAGGTCTGCGTCCCCACCCGGCAGCGCTGGGGCGCCGCACAGGGAGGTCATCACGACATTCGGATCATGGTCGAGCACGTTACGGAGATAGCGGCCAGCCTCCACGACCTTCTTCTCCTCGGTGGAGTCGGCGGCATTCTGCTGCAGCTCGACCACCAGTACATTGTCGGGATTGAAGCCGAGCGGGGTATGCCGGAAATAGTTGACCTGCCTGTAAACGGAGATGGCGGCGATCAGCATGCCGATGGAGATGAAGAACTGAAAGCCCAGCATCAGCCGGGGGACATCCCGCAGGCTTTTGATCTTGAAATTCCTGGACCGAAGCGTATCGGCCAGCTGAATTCTGTTTAAATAGATGCCGGTATAGATGGCCCCGCCTGCCCCCAGCAGGAGCAAAGCGGCGACGGCCGCCGTCATTACCTTCCAATTGAACAGGTCGGAAAAGGCCATGCTGCGGTTCACGAGCGTCGCAAAGGCAGGGAGCAGCAGCCACACCAGTAAAAAGGCCAGCAGGGTGGCGATCAGCCCGATCAGCAACGACTCCCACACATGCTGCAGCACCAGCCGTCGCTTGCTGGCGCCATAGATCTTGCGGATCGTCACGTCCATGACGCGAGAAAAAGACTGCACGATCGTCAGGTTGATGCTGTTGGTACAGGCGATCAGCAGGATCAAGATCCCCGTGACCAGGAAGATATTGACGTATACGCTATTGCCTTTTGGCGTGTCGCGTTCGCGGTAAGGACTAAAATGCAGGGAGGCCAGTGGCTGCAGGCTGCAGGTGATCTGGGTGGTGGCGTCTAATCCGACCTCCGGGTTGACAGTATTCCTGACGAAGGTATCCAGCTTGGGCTGAAAGGCTTTTGCCGCCCCGGAGCTTTTAAACAAGATATAGCTATATACCCAGTCCTGCATGTCCTTTGGCTGTGTGTTCGCGGAGATCAGCGCATTGAAACGCAGATCGGTATTCCCGGGCAGGTCCTCCATCACCCCGGTGACCTTGAACAGCTTGCTGTTGAGCAGCAAAGGCTGACCCATCGGGTTTGCTTTCCCGAAGAGACGCCTCTCGAGGCTGGCTGTTAGCACCATGCTGTTGGGCGCTGCCAGGCAGGTGCCGGCATCTCCTGTCTTCAGCGGATAGCCGAAGACGGAAAAGACGGCTGCATCTGCGGCATAGAGCTTTTCTATGGGGATAGCGGCATCCGTTGCTTTCCGCCGCAAGCCCACCCGCCCGTCGTAAGGATCAAAGCGGATGATCTTTTCTATCTCCGGGAATCGCTTCGACAGCTGCTCGCTCAGGAAGCCGAAGGCCAGGGCCTCCTTGCTCTCGTTGCCGCCGGAATGGACATCGATCACGAGCCGGCATATCCTGTCCCGCTTGGTCGTTGCGTCATCATAGCTGCGCTCATACAGGACGAAGAGCAACGTGAAAACAAAGCAGCTGATCCCCAGGGTCAGCCCCAGTAAGTTCAGCAGGAAAGAAGATTTGTTTTTTAAAACGCTCCGTCTAAAGGTCTTGAAATGGTAGTTGGGCATGTCAGCATAAATGCCGTTTCCCACTGGCAGGTTGCCTGGCCCTAAAAAGCTATTTCCTTTCCCATGAAGTCTTTGGCCCTGAGCGCAACTGCTTTCAGCGGGCTGTCTTCATAGTCCCTTTTGCTCAGGGACCAGACCATGGTATCCATGGGCTTTCCTTCCAGATCGGTAAAATGGTCTTTGAGCGTCAGCTCGTGCTGAAAGCCCAGCCGTTCCGGAATGCGCCGGCTGGCGAGGTTCCCCGGCGCGCAACGGATCTCGAGGCGCAAGAGCTGCTCTATGTCGAAGGCCACTTTTATCAATGCGCTCACGGCTTCCGTGGCATAGCCCTGGTTCACATGCCGGACATTTATCCAATAGCCGATCTCCCTGGCGTCTCTGCCGATGCGGTTATGCAGGCCCGTTCCACCGAGCTGCTCCGTTTCGTCTTTGTCGAAGATGGCGTAGACGGCATTTTGCCCGAGGTCGAACTGCCCGCGAAAGCTGCGGATCGTGCTGATCATCCACGATAGCTCCCTGGGCTGCTCCCGGGCAAAGGGTACCCACGGACGAAGATGATCAATGCTGTCGGTAATGGACGAATGCATCATAGCGGCATCCTCCGGCTGATAACATCGGATGACCAACCGCTCCGTTTCGATGCGGTAAGTGTTGGTCAGCTCTGGTTGGGTTGTCTCCATGGCATTTATTTTGGCAGCGCGCTCAATATTCGTTTTATGATCCCGTCCATGGAGGAATTCTCTACCCAGCGCACCACCGCTACGATATCATGCTCCGGGTCCACATAGATGAAGTTGACCCCATTGCCTATGTGTACGAAGGCGGTTACCGGCGCGCTGGGCAACAGCTTGCCGCCGGTATTCAGGAACCAGTTCATATATCCATAGGTCGGCTCTACGGTGGTAGGCGTCAGCGCCTGCCGCACCCACTGCTCCGAGAGCAGTTGCTTCCCGTTCCAGCTGCCGCGGTGTAAGGTTAGCAGGCCAAAGCGCGCCATATCATAGGCGTTGATGAACATTCCGCCACCCCAGTGGCCGCCCCCGCTGACGCTCTGCACGGCCTGTCCATCCAGCACGATCCAGGAGTTGCGATAACCGTTCCAGCGCCAGGTGTTGGAAGCGCCTATGGGATCCATGATATACGTCTTCAACACCTGCGGTAGCGGCATCCGCCATACGCTGGTAGCAGCCAGCGCCAAAGCGTTGACCCGGACATCGTTATATTTCCAGACCGTGCCCGGCGCATTGCGCGGCCTTGAGGTCCACTCCTCCGGCTTTCCCGACGGCCGGTCGGCCCAGTCGGGCTTGCCCCATAGC
>JAMFRX010000331.1 GCA_026224995.1 Puia dinghuensis | reverse complement strand
CCGGGTCTGTAGGAGACGTAAGAAATAGAAGACAGCGTAGAGGACGCCGCGGTCGGTGGTGGCGGCTATGACGATGCAATTCTTGTTGTTCAGGCTAATTGTGTGGATGGTGAAGCCTTCTTCGCCAAGGCGGGACAGGGTATCCGCTCCCGGCAGGCCGGCGATGAGTTGCGAGGTAGAAGGCGTGCCGATCAGGAGGCTGCCGGCGGGTAGTTCCTGGGATGTCCGATGGAGGTCTCCGTTATAGACGCCTAATAGGCCTTTGAGGCCGGCGGCCAGCTCGGACCGGGCGGCGGTGAGAACCGGGCCGGGGGAAGGGAAGTAGATCTCTATCGTCGCCTGACGGTATTGTTGCAGGAGCAGCTGGTCGCGGATAAGGTCATAACGCAGCCAAAGGCGGTAGCCATCCTCTGCCTGTAAGGCACCGAGCCAAAGCAGCAGCGGCAGGAGGAGGGCGTGTCTTTTCATTTAAACGGTTTTCTGGCCTATGGAAGACTCACGGATGATGAGCTCGGAGCGTAAGATAATTGTATTGGTAGGACGAATGCCCGATGTGCCGCCCAGGCGGTCGATCAGGTTACGCGCGGCCACCTGGCCCATTTCGTAGCCGGGGTAGTTGATGGTCGTAAGATTGGGCTCGACGACCGTGGATACGGGGTCGTTATTGAATCCTACGAAGGCTATCTCTTCCGGAATGCGAACACCCATTTGCTTGAGCGCGAGCATGCAGGCTACGGCACAGTTATCATTGGCGGCGAAGACGGCATCGGGAAAAGGTTTCATCTGCCTGATGTGTGCGGCGGCGTCTGCACCGGCCTCCTGGCTGAGGTTGCCCACGATGACGTAGTCCTGGCGAAAGGCGATGCGTTGGTCGGCCAGGGCTTGTTTGTATCCTTGCAGGCGGTCGACGTAGACATTTCGTTTCGGCGGTGCTGTAATATGGACGATGCGGCGGCGGCCCTGGCTGATGAGGTGGGTGGTCGCTTCGTAGGCCGCTTTGAGGTTGTTGATCTGAATGCAGGTGCTGTCCTTTTGGTCTACAGTTCGGTCGAAAAAGGTGAGGGGAATCTTTTTTTTGATGAAGGGTTCGAAATGGGTGAGGGAATCGGTGTCATAGGCAAGGGAGACCAGCAGGCCGTCTACCCGGTTATTAAATAAGGTAACGGCATTGGCCGTCTCTTTCTCTACGGACTCGGAAGACTGGCTGATAATGAGGTTATATCCTTCGCTGGTGGCGACGTTCTCCATCCCCGCGATCACCGCGGACATAAAATAGCTATTGATGCGGGGAATGATGACACCTATTGTATTAGTCCGTTGCGTCCTTAGGTTGCGGGCGAAATTGTTCGAGCGATAGCCCATTTCCAGGGCCAGGTCGGCTATTTTCTTCTTTGTTTTCTTACTTACCACCGGGTCATCCTTCAAGGCCCGGCTAACCGTGGCGATGGAGATATTCAGCTTACGGGCAAGGTCGTAAATAGTAACTTCTTTGTCGCTGTCCATACAATCGTTTACATGCTGTTTATTAAAGTAAATATATGTTTTTTTATGAAAAAAATTGTAATCGGTTACATTTTTAGAAAAACTTCTTATATTAGTGGGCCGAAAGACAAATCCGGCAATTAATAAAAAACGATTAAAGCCATCAACGACTGCCTATGTACCATTTCATCCGGGTCGCATCCCTCAACAGTTCGTAGGGTCTCCGCAACCATCCCCGTATTATAATTATCCATCTAACCATCTATTGAATTATTAAAGCGATTGCTTATGCAGCTCAGTAAAAGAAACTTTTCGTTGTGGGCATTTGTATGCCTCTTTACCCTTTGCTGTGGTTTGCGTGCCGTAGCGCAGCAGCCCGTGCAGCAAGTTACCGTCAGGGGTATTATCAAGAATGACAGCGGTCAGGCCGTTTCGCAGGCGACGGTACTGGTCAAAGGAACCAGCGGCGGGGTTCAGAGTAATGATCAGGGCCAATTTGAGATCACGGCGCGTCCGAATGCCGTGCTGGTTATTTCGTCGGTAAATTATATCACGCAGGAATTCCCTGTAAGTGGGCGGTCGATGCTGACGGTGGTATTGTTGAAGAGCAATACTGCACTTGATCAGGTGGTTGTAGTCGGCTACGGTACTCAGAAAAGGCGGGATGTGACGGGTTCCATCGTTTCAGTAAGCGCCAAGACGCTGGCCGAGGTTCCTGCCGCCAATCTTGGGACAGGATTGCAGGGAAGGGCTGCCGGCCTGGAAGTTCAGCAGGTCGGGACAACGCCCGGGTCTGCTCCGGTGATCCGGATACGGGGGGAAAGGTCCATTTTGGGTTCGAATGACCCCTTGTTGATCCTGGATGGGATACCTTATGAAGGAGGCAATATTAATGACATCAATCCGCAGGACATTGCTTCTATCGAAATACTGAAGGATGCCTCCGCCACGGCTATTTACGGATCCAGGGGCGCCAATGGCGTGCTGCTGATCTCTACAAGAAAAGGAAAGATTGGCCCGGCGAGGGTAGCCTTTAACAATTATGTCGGGGTCAACTCCATTACCAAAAAATATCCGGTATTCAATGCACAGGAATACACGGCCATGCGGGCGGCTGCGAACGCGGCAACCAATGCCGGTTATTTGAACGATGCTTTTGAAACCGCTAATCAGGCCAAAGGCGTAAATACGGATTGGCAGAAACTGTTGTATCAGAAAGGCCTGTCCACCGACAATAATATAACTGTCTCCGGCGGCAGCAATGACGGTTCGTACTATTCTTTAGGCGGCGGCTATCACAAAGAGACTGCCGTTCTGCCGGGCCAGGACTTTGAGCGTTATAGCATTCGGGCGACGATCGACAATAAGATCGGGAAACATGCAAAGGTGGGGATAAACACGATGAATACCTATTCCACACAGAATGGCTCACAGTTCCTGAATGGCGGTTCGATGTTTCCTATAGTCGCTGCAAGCCCACTGTATACGCCTGATTCCGGAGGAATCGTTGTGCTTTCACCTTTTGGGAATACTACCGACAAGACGGGCAACTATAGCCCGTTGTTGTTGAAACACAACAATGATAACTGGGTGGATCTGGTAAAACGATTCAGGTCCTTTAACACGTTGTATGGGGAATACCAGATCACGCCGAACATAAGATACAGGGTGAATGTGGGTCTGAGCTACCGTCGTGAGGAAGACGACCAGTTCAAGGGCGCCGATACGAAGCTCGATCCAAGCTTTTTCCGCCCGAGCCAGGGTAGTACCGCCAGTGTGAACAACACGGAAGAATATGGGTACACGCTGGAGAACATCCTCACCTTTGACAAGGAATTCCGCGGCGGTCACCATTTGACCTTTACGGGACTGTACAGCACAGAACAGGATATCACACACAATACCAGCGTGAGCAAAGATTCCATCAATGCGGATTTTATTGAATATTACGATCTGGGGCTGTCGAATCCTTCGAACAATGTGAAAGCCGTTTTGGGTGGAGCGGAAGCAACCTGGGGATTGGAGTCCTACATGGGCAGGGTCAATTATTCTTTTCTGGACAGATACCTGCTGACCGTGACCTATAGGGTAGATGGATCCTCGCGTTTGGCGCCGGGTCACAAGTACCATGAATATCCGGCCTTGTCTACCGGCTGGCATGTCTCGGACGAGAAATTCATGCAGAATGTCACTTTTATCAATGACCTGAAATTAAGGGTAGGGTATGGCGAAACATCCAACCAGGCCATCAATCCTTATTCTTCTTTAGGCAATGTATCGCAATATAACGGTCTGACCACACCGGGCTTAACAGGCTCCACGATCACTTATAACTACGGGCCATCCACGGTGGTGACCGGTTATAATTTGCAAAGCCTGCCCAACTCCAATCTGGATTGGGAATATACGAGGACTACCAATATAGGATTGGATTATGCCGTGCTGAAAAACAGGATCTCGGGATCTGTGGACTATTATGATGCGCGCACGCGCAATATCCTGTTTGGGCTGACGCTGCCCATTACATCCGGGGTGTCCGGGCAATATGTTTCCAATATCGGGGAAATGTCCAATAAAGGTTTTGAGTTTTCTCTATCGACCGTTAATATTATCGGTGGAAGCGGCTTTAACTGGTCGACCGATATCAATGTTTTCTGGAACAGGAATAAGCTGACAAAACTTTACAATGGATTTACGGAGAATATTGCCGACCAATTGTTCGTTGGCCAGCCTATCACGGCGATCTAT
>JAMFRX010000330.1 GCA_026224995.1 Puia dinghuensis | reverse complement strand
TCTTCTGGATCGTGGATGCTGGTGAGACCGTATTCTTCGGCGGAGATGTGGCGCCGCAGCTGCAGCAAATGAAGAGCCGCTTTGTTGCGAAATATGATTATGATGGAAGGAAAGCGATGGAGCTCAGACAGCAATGGTGGGAGCGTGGGCAGGCGGAAGGCTGGACGTTTTTGTTCTATCATGATGTTAAAACACCGACTTACAGCGCCCGCTGAAACCCTTGACTGGCCTGCCTGACATTAAAATGGCATTAAAGAAAAAAGGCCTGCCCTGGAAAGAGCCGGCCGTTGCTAACCTATGAAAAACACCAAGTTCAAATATCGTTATTCGAGCATCCTCTTGTAAAATTATTCGGTCAATTGCGGAAATGTCGGGGTCGATGAAAGTTGACGCCTGTCGATTACTTATTACCAGGACCGTAGGGTCTGCCCTGTTGTCTGCGCTGCATCTCCCGCTGCACGATGACATTGAAATCTTTTTCTGCCCGGAAGAAATCATTGATCTTACCAGGAGGGATAGCCTTCAGGTATTCGACGCTGTATTTCTTCTTGATATTCAGGAGGGCTTCTTCCAGTCCGATTTCGTTCCTGTCGTTGTGGTAGACGAGGTAGGCCTGTTTGACCTCATCGGAATAGAGGTGGTAGATGGGCCAGAACCGTTGTGCTTCTTCAGGGGTGAAGTAGAGCCGGTTCGTGATGAAGCCGATCTTCATAGTTTCGAGAACCCCTGCCATGGGCTTTGGCGGCCTGTTTTGCATAGGCTGAGTCTGTGCGGCACGCACAGGTTGAGTCTGTGCGGACGAGGTCAACCAGCAGAGGATCGCCAATACGGAAAGTAGTTTTTTCATCATTAGTTCGTTGCGATGTCATTTGTCCCCCCATGATCTTCCATATACTGTTTCAATTCTCCATCGGGAACATCGCCCAACAGAGTTTTCACATCATTGTCGTTCATATCCAGTGTCGTCGCTATGCTGTTGGAAACAGGCTGTGCCAGGGTCGTGTCCTGATCGGCCAGGAAGCTCTGCAGCTCCTGATCGGTGACGCGGGACATCGTCTTAGCGATGACGTCCGCTGGCGCTCCATTCCCTTTGACGGATGGTTCGATGGAGCTCGTATGGAGCCGTAACCAGCCGACGGAGAACAGGAGGCCGGTAACGACCGCCGCCGCCGCATATTTCCATACTTTCCGGCTGGCCAGGCTAAATACCCTGGCAGGACGGGCGGCGGGGGTGGCGTTGGCCACGGTCCGAACCGCTGAAAGGCCAGCTGAGATCTCGTCAGCCAGGCCGTCAAAATACCCGGCCGAAACGCTATAGGGGTTTTTTTCCCGCGCTACGACCAGGATGGGCGAAAGCTCCTGGAAATACCCTTCCGGCAGCTGGTAAGGCGTCTTGCGCCCGGCCTGCGCCAGTATTGCAGGGAGGACATCCTCTTCGCCCAAATGAATGGATGCCCCGGCAGGAATGGCCGCCCCGGCAGGGACCCCCCCGGCGGGGACGTACGATGTCCCGGCCTTTATCCGATCCAAAACCCCTTGGGCAAATCCCTGGAAATATCCTTCTGGAACATTAAAAGTCAATGGTTTAGCGCTTTCCAGGGCCGCTATCCGCCCCTCTATTTGCGGCGTCTCCGTGTCTATCCGGCGAACCGTAAGGGTTGGAAAGTTAGCAAAATAGCCTTCCGGCACCTCGTAAGGAGTCTGGCGGCTGATCGACGCGACAAGTGCGCTCAGCGACCGTAATTCTTCCGATATTTCATTCTTCACGTTCATCTATTTTCAGACCCACCCCGTTAACCAAAGTTTAATGATTTAGGATATAATCCTCTATTTTTTTAACTGCATGGTGATAGCTGGCCTTAAGCGCCCCCTCGGAAGTGTCCAGCACCCGACTCATCTCCTCGTAAGGCATCTCGTCATAATAGCGAAGGGTAAATACAACTCTTTGTTTGTCAGGAAGCTGCTGGATGGCTAACTGGAGCTTCCACTCTAATTTGTTAGGGTCGAAGTACTTATCAGCCACGATCTTGTTGCTGAGACCGGACTCCATCTCGTCGAAGGAAAGGGCGGATTTCCGCTTTTGCTGCTCAAGAAAGCTCAAACATTCATTGGTGGCGATCCGGTAGAGCCAGGTATACAGCTGGGAGTCTTCCCGGAAGTTTTCTAGCCCGTTCCAAACACGTATGAACACATTCTGCAATACGTCATTGGCGTCTTCGTGCTCGACGACCATTCGGCGGATATGCCAATACAGTTTCTCCTGATATTTCTTAATAATAGCAGTGAATGCCTGCTCTTTAGTCTCAGGAACCCGGAATTGCAGAAGCAGCTCGGTGTCTTGTATGGCCACTAATAGATTTTATTTATTTTTTCTTGCGATAACCTTTTCTACCGCGGCAAGGATATCGGGTGTGTCCAAATGATATTTCTTCAACAGCTCTTCTGGTGTACCGCTTTCGCCGAACGTATCGTTAGTGCCTACATATTCTATGGGAATGGGGAAATGTCTGGCGGCAGTCTGTGCGACGGCGTCGCCGAGGCCTCCGATGATGTTGTGCTCTTCGGCCGTTACCGCGCAGCGCGTTTTCTGTACCGACTTCAGGATGGCTTCCGTATCCAGGGGCTTTACCGTATGGAGGTTGATGACTTCCACGGAGACGCCTTTTTCCTCGAGGATCTTGCCGGCTTCGATGGCCTTCCATACCAGGTGGCCGCAGGCGAAGATGGATACATCCGTTCCTTCGGAGAAGACCTGGGCCTTGCCGATCTCAAAGGGGCGGTCGGAGGTAAAGATGGGCCATACGGGCCGACCAAACCGCAGGTATACGGGGCCGACATAGTCCGCGATGGCCAGGGTGGCCGCCTTGGTCTGCGCATAGTCGCAGGGAACGATCACCGTCATCCCCGGCAGCATCTTCATCATGCCGATGTCTTCCAGTATCTGGTGGGTGGCGCCGTCTTCGCCCAGCGTAAGGCCCGCATGGGATGCGCAGATCTTTACATTCTTATTGGAATAGGCCACGGACTGGCGGATCTGGTCGTATACCCTGCCGGTAGAGAAATTGGCGAAAGTGGTGGTATAAGGGATATGACCGCCGATAGTCAGGCCGGCGGCGATGCTGATCATATTGGCTTCGGCGATGCCGCATTGTACAAAGCGTTCGGGAAACTCTTTTATAAACGTGGCCAGCTTCATAGACCCGGCCAGGTCGGCCGTGAGCGCTACGATACTGGGGTTCTTACGTGCTGCTTCTGCGATTCCATCTCCAAATCCGCTGCGGGTATCTTTTTGTCCGGTTACTTGAATATCTTTTAGCATTATGATTGGTTTTTGATCCTTACAAAGTAAAGGAGAAGTTTCCAGTTTTCCATCGCCACTAATTGAACTGGCTGAACTTTCCGTTGTAGAATTTCTCGTCCGTTTTGAGCTTTTGTTCCCACTTCCAGGCGGTTGCCATCATATCCTCCAGCCCGAATTGCAATGTCCAGCCCAGCTGTTTGCGGGCAAGGTCGTTATTGGCATAGATGGCGATGACATCTCCCGGCCTGCGGGGCCCGATGATATAATTCAGCTTGACGCCGCTGACCTTCTCGAAGGCCTTGATGGCTTCCAGCACGGTGACCCCGTTGCCTGTTCCCAGGTTGAAGACTTCCGCGCTCTTGGTGTTCTTTTTGTCGATCATATACTGGAGAGCCAGGGTATGGGCGTGGGCGATATCGCTTACATGAATGAAATCCCGCATACAGGAGCCGTCCCGTGTAGGATAGTCGTCACCGAAAACGATGACCTGCGGCAGCTTGCCGATGGCGGTCTGGGTGATGACCGGCACCAGGTTGGCGGGCTTGCCGATGGGCATCTCCCCGATGAGGATGCTCGGATGGGCGCCTACGGGATTGAAATAGCGCAGCAGGATACATTTAGTCTTGTTGGTCGCTTTGGAGAACTCGTTGATGATCTGCTCGCCCATCTGCTTGGTATAGCCATAGGGCGACTCCGCCGGCTTGGGCGGCGTGAGCTCCGTCACTGGAATCTCATCCGGGTTGCCGTATACTGTACAGGAAGAAGAAAATACAAAATGGGGGATGCTGAACTCCTGCACGCATTTGAGCAGGTTGATGAGCGAGAGCAGGTTGTTCTCGAAGTACATGAGGGGATGCTCCACGGACTCGCCTACCGCCTTGTAGGCGGCAAAATGAATGATCCCGGCTATGTTCTCGTTCTCCTGGAAGATGGCGAAGGTGTCGTCATAATTGCAGAGGTCGACTTTGTAATTCTTTATCTTCTTTCCGGTGATCTTCTCCACCCCTTCCAGTATCCGGGCGGAGGATCTTACATTGTTGTCGACGCAAATGACTTCGAATCCGCTGACAACCAGATCTACTATCGTATGAGAGCCGATATACCCACATCCACCGGTTACAAGGATCTTCTCCATAGTTTAGCTAAAAAAATTATGAGTGAATTAAATTGATCAGATACTCGCCATACCCGCTCTTCAGGAGCGGCTGGGCTATTTTCTCAACCTGCTGTGCGCTGATAAATCCTTTCCTGTAGGCGATCTCTTCTATACAGGCGATCCGGATGCCCTGCCGTTGTTCGATGACCTGTACGAACTGGCCGGCTTGCATCAGCGAATCGAAGGTACCCGTGTCCAGCCAGGCGGTCCCCCGGTCCAGGATGGAGACCCTCAGCCGGCCCTGGCGCAGGTATTCCCTGTTGACATCGGTGATCTCATATTCTCCCCGGGGAGAAGGTTTGAGGGCCTTGGCAATATCCACCACTGAATTATCATAAAAATACAGTCCGGGCACCGCATAATTGCTTTTCGGCTTGGCCGGCTTCTCTTCGATGGAGATGGCCTTGTTGTTGGCATCGAATTCCACGACGCCATAGCGTTCGGGGTCGCTGACCTGGTAGGCATAGACGATGCCGCCGTCCGGCTGGTTATTCTTCTCCAGCTGCTTGCCCAGCCCGGCCCCATAGAAAATATTGTCACCCAGCACAAGGGCCACGGAGTCTTTACCAATAAAGGATTCGCCGATCACGAAAGCCTGCGCCAGCCCATTGGGCAGCGGTTGCTCGGCATAGGAGAAGGACAGGCCCAGCTGCGATCCGTCCCCAAAAAGTTTCTTGAACAAGGGCAGATCGTGCGGGGTGCTGATGATCAGGATATCTTTGATGCCGGCCAGCATGAGCGTGGATAAGGGGTAGTAGATCATCGGCTTATCATATACCGGCATAATCTGCTTGCTGATGGCGTAGGTTATCGGATGCAGACGTGTACCGGATCCTCCCGCGAGAATAATTCCCTTCATAGTTGAGTACCGTTTTTGAAAATCTTCGAAAGATAGTAAGAATACGCCAACCGGCAATGGGCTTATCGCAACAGGCTGACGATAAAATAAACGATGGCCGCCAGCAGCGCGCTTACCGGTATGGTCAGCACCCAGGCCCAGAGAAGGTTGATTGTCACCCCCCACCTCACCGCAGACAAACGACGGGTGGCGCCTACGCCGATTATCGATCCGGTGATCGTATGGGTGGTGCTCACCGGGATGCCTAATTTGTCGGAAAGGAAGAGGGTAATGGCGCCTGCCGTCTCCGCCGCGACGCCTTCCAGCGGCGTCACCTTGGTGATCCTTGTGCCCATGGTCTTCACGATCTTCCAGCCCCCGCTCATCGTTCCCAGGGCGATGGCCGTAAAGCTGGCCAGCGGCACCCACATATTCGCGTCAATAAATTGTTTGAATGACATTTCATGCCCCTGGGATTTCTCATACCAGATGATGGCTGCCCCTATGATCCCCATAACCTTTTGGGCGTCATTGCTTCCATGGCCAAGGCTCAGCAGGCCGGAAGACAGCAGCTGCAGTCGCCGGAACCAGTTGTCGGCCCGGTACGGATTGGCCCGGCGGCAGACGTTGAGGATGATCAGGGTGATGATGAACGCGATGATCATGCCGATCAGCGGAGCCAGGAAGATAAAGAGGAAGGTCGGGATGACCTTGGCATAGTTGATGACGTTGACGCCGTGGCGGGACAGGGCGCCCGCATGCGCCAGCGCCGCGCCCATGAAGCCGCCGAGCAGGGTGTGCGAAGAGCTGCTGGGGATGCCGAACCACCAGGTCAGGAGATTCCAGCAGATGGCCGCTATGAGCCCGGAAAAGATGACTTCCAGGTTGATGAAATCCGCGTTTACCGAATTGGCAATGGTATTGCCGATCTTGAACTCCTTGAGCACATACCGGGCGATAAAGAAGGCGGCAAAATTGAAGAAAGCGGCCCACAACACTGCCTGAAAGGGGGTCAGGACCTTGGTGCTGACGATCGTCGCAATGGAATTGGCGGCGTCATGGAATCCGTTGATGTAATCGAATATGAGGGCAAGAATGATGATGACGACGAGAAAGGACATACAGATCAGGCGTATTTAATGATAATGGATTCTATGACATTGGCGGCGTCTTCGCACTTATCCGTCACGATCTCCATCACCTGGTAGATCTCCCGCTTTTTAATGACCTCCTTGGCGTCTGGTTCGGACTCGAACAGGCGCTCGATGCTCAGGTCGAATATATCATCGGCTTGATTCTCAATGCTGTTGACCTTCACCAGGGCATCGGTGATCTTGCGCATGTCGCGCATGTTCCGCAATTCCTTGACGGCGATCTGGATCTGCGCGGCCCCTTGATCTATGAGGTCTGCCATCTTCTGAATGCCTGAATCGTTGGGGTTGACCTTGTAGAAATTGATCTTTTTGGTGGTGGCGTAGATATAATCGCAGATATCGTCCAGGGCGCTGGCGAGGTAATGGATATCCTCTCGATCGAAAGGAGTGATGAAGTTGCGGCCCAGCTCGGTGAAAATGCGATGAGTAAGATCATCGTTCACGTGTTCCTGGTCTTCTACCTGGGAGGTGATGGCTGCCCGTTTGTCGAAATCCGGTTCGGCGACGACCTCTTTCATCAGCTTGCCCATCCTTGCCACGCCGTCGGCCACTTGCTCAAATAATGAATAGAATACCCGGTCCTTGGGTGTAAAAAGCTGTAGGAACTTCTGGAACGCCATGCACGAAATTTGCCACGAAAATAGTACTATTGGGCCATTTTCATGCCGGCAAAGAATATAGACGTTCCGGGCGGGTGTCCCGGCGCCGGCGGGTTACCCAGGAGGGAGGCGATGGTGGCGGCCATTTGCTTTTGATAAAGCTGCTCCTTTGTCCGCATTTCGCCTTCCGGCTCTATGGCGGGGCCCAGTACGGCCATCCAGATATCCCCGGAGCCTTCGGCCCAAAATCCATGGGTAGTCCATTTGTTAGGTTTCCAGCCACGGCCATGGTCGGTGGTGATGAGGAAGGTGGTGCTGTCTCTGTAGTAAGGGTCCGTCTGCACCATAAACCATAGGTCGGCGATCATGCGGTCGATATCCGCTGCCTGATGAAGATACAGGTCGTACCGGGCGGCATGGGCGAATTCATCCGTTTCGCCGAACCCCAGAAAGAGTACATCAGGATGATGGAGGGAGATGTATTCGCGGGCGCAGAGATAGGTGAGCTCGTCGTGCCGCGTTTTACTCTGGCGCATGGTCACCTGCAGGCTGTCTATCAGTCCGGCCGTGGCATCTCCGGGCTCGGCCATCGGCTGGTAGCCGCTGTTGACCGGCAGCCCGCTTCGCGATGCATTCAGGATATAGGGGAACACATTCCAGCTGGTGAAGACGGCCACTTTCCCATGATACGCCGCGCTGTTATTCAGGTATTCCAGCACATTGGTGTTCTTGTTGTTGATCGCCAGGTTTGGGCTGCTGATCGCGTCCGTATGACCGGTGAAGATCTCGTTGTATCCAGGATAGGAGATCTTGTAGAAATTCTTCACATTGACCTTATTTCCCAAAAGCCGGTTGCCGTAAAGGCGACCTTTTCCCGCGATGGTGCTCCAGAAGAAAGGCAGCAGCTTTTGCCTTCTGGCCACTGCCGTGCTGTCCCAGTACAGCTGACGGGTGAGCGCGGTATCACGGACATAATCCCCGTTGCCTACCAGCAGCGGGTCTGCGCCGCCAAAGACTTCCTGCCAGCGGAATCCGTCGATGGTGATGATGAAAAGATGTCTGGTCTTAGTCGCAGGCTGGGCGCTGGCGGAAAAGACCAGGCCGGCCGCGAGGAGGAGAAGAATGAATTTCATGATAATGGGTTTTTCAAAACTAGTACAAGGGTATGACCGCATGTTTAACCCTGGATTAAGGAATCATTATATGCCATGGAGCCATATTTTTAACGTAAGCATAACCCCCGAAAAGCAGGGGCGACGGATAATCCGGCTAGCTTTAATCATCCAAAAATGGCCGTATGTCCCTGTTAAATTGGTTGGATCATTTAGATAAGGTGCTGGTCGTGCTGATCCAGCATGACTCGGACCATTCCCTGCTTGACAGGGTGATGCCTTACCTGCGGGACCCCCTGACCTGGATCCCCTTGTATGCCTTTATGGCCTGGTATTCCTTCCATGCCGGCAAGCAAAAAGCCTGGGCGTTCATCATCCTGAGCGTGCTGACATTCGCCATTACGGATAGCCTGACTGCCCAGGTGCTGAAGCCTTTGTTCGGCCGTCTGCGGCCCTGTCAAGATCCGGGGATGCAGTCCCTGGTAAGAGAGTTGGTAGACTGCGGCGGACTGTATTCCATGCCTTCCAATCATGCCGCCAACCATTTTGGCCTCGCGGCTTTCTGGTATTTCTCCATCCGGAGCATCAACGGCAGAAAATGGCCCTGGCTGTGGCTGTGGGCGGCTGCCGTCTGCTATGCCCAGGTCTATGTAGGTAAGCACTATCCTTCAGATATCCTCGTCGGCGCTGTCTTCGGCACTCTAACGGGATTGGGCATGTCCCGACTCTTCGTGTATTGGGAGAACCGGCAGGGGAATCGCGCCCCCTTTATCCGACAGACCCTCAAAAAGTCCGCGGAGATAGGAAAAGTCTGATATATTTGCGCCACACCCACTGCCCCAATGATCGAACCAACGCATGCCGAATGGGAGACCTTTCTTCAAAAATGGTTTATCCCGCTCCTGATCCCAGCTATCCTTGTGAATGCGGGTGGGCTGATCATTCCCATTTTAGAGCCGGATGGTTCGCTTTATGCGACGATAGCCAAGACCATCGCCCGGACGGGTGATTTCGTCAACCTCCGGGTCGACGGAAAGGATTGGCTGGACAAGCCGCATTTTCCCTTTTGGATGGCCGCGCTCAGCTTTCGCCTCTTCGGCATCAACGCCTTCGCCTATAAGTTCCCGGCCCTCCTGTTCTGGGGCGCAGGAGCGTTTTATACCTGGCGGCTGGCATTCTCGCTTTATGGCAAGAGCGTAGCGCAGCTGGCGGTCCTGATCTATGTATCCGCCGCCCATTTAGTGATCTCCAACAACGATGTCCGCGCCGAACCCTACCTGACGGGTCTGATCATTGGCTCGGTCTATCATTTTTATAAGGCTTCGCACGCCAGGCCCAATTTTCATCTTGTCGCCGGCTCGGCGCTGGCGGCCTGCGCCTGCATGACCAAGGGCCCCTTTGTCCTGATCACCGTGGGTGCAGGTTTCGTGCTGGATTGGATCTGGGGAAAAGAATGGGACCAGTTTCGAAATATCCGTTGGTGGATAGCGATCGCCCTCACCGCCGTATTTACCCTTCCGGAGCTGATCTGTCTATACCTTCAGTTCGACCTTCATCCCGAGAAGCTGGTCTACGGCCATACGGGTGTTTCGGGCCTTCGCTTCTTTTTCTGGGATAGCCAGTTCGGACGGTTCTTCAACACCGGTCCCATCAAAGGCGCTGGCGACCCCTTCTTCTATTTCCATACCCTGCTATGGGCCTTTCTGCCCTGGTCCCTGCTGCTGTATGCCGCCATTGTCCGCAAGTGCAGACGGGCCGGAGACCCAGCCGGCGCCCCATCCCGCCGGGCGGTCCGGGGCGATAAGATCTGTCTTGGGGGCGCCCTGGCCAGCTTCGTCGTGTTCTCGCTCTCCCGCTTTCAGCTGCCGCATTATCTCAATATCCTGTTTCCCTTTTTTTCCATCCTGACGGCCGGGTATCTCTACGATATCCGCCTGCGCTGGACGCGGAAAGCGATCCGCATCACCCAGGACAGCGTCAACGTGCTGCTGCCGGTATTGCTCCTGCTGCTGTGCTGGTTCATCCATTTCAGGGGCTGGCCCTGGCTGATGGCGCTGATCCTGTTTTTTACCGTGCTGCCTTTCCTGCTGTTTCGTGGCAAAGAGCTCCCGGCGCCCATTGCCCGCAGCTTCTGGATGGCCATGCTGGTCTTCGCCTGGTTCAACTTCATCCTATACCCCGCTATCCTCCGTTACCAGGCAGGAACCCAGGCGGGACGCTGGATCGCCGGTTTGTCCCCGACCCAGGCGGGACGCTATGTCATCAATCTGCCCCCCCCTCAGGCCCCTGATACCGTCTACCTGCTGCAGGAAGCGCCGGTCGCCTACTCTTTTGAGTTCGACTGCCCCCGGCCCGTAGAACGCATCTCCATAAAAAGCCTGCCGGCGCTCCTGGATCGCGGACCGGTATTCCTCTACACGCCGGCGACATTTACAGACAGCCTGCAGATCCGGGGAATGCACACACAGTCCCTCCAGACGTTTCAGAACTTCCACATCAGCCAGCTCACGGGGGAATTCCTGAACTACCGCACCCGGGATTCCGTGCTCACGCCCTGGTGTCTGCTCACCGTAACACGCTGATTTTTAGATAACTACCCAGCGAAGGGCCGTGGTCGGGTTTTTGCTTGTATCTCCGAAACCACAGCCATGAAAATTCAACCTTACACCGTCTGCGTCTCCCCCTTTGTTATCGAGGACCTGCGTGAGCGACTGGGAAGGGCACGCTGGCCGGATGAAATAGCAGGAAGCGGTTGGGAATATGGGACCAATTTGACTTACCTGAAAGAGCTCTGCACGCATTGGGGACATGGTTTCGACTGGAAAGAGCAGGAAGAGCTATTGAATGGCTTTCATCACTTTCATGCCGAGGTGGAAGATTTCGATCTGCACTTCATCCATGAGAAAGGAAAGGGGACCCGACGCATTCCTATCCTGCTTATCCATGGCTGGCCCGATTCTTTCGTCCGTTTTCTCAAGCTGATCCCGCTGCTGACCGCGGGACCAGCCGAAGGCTTCGATATTGTCGTCCCCTCCATTCCGGGCTTTGGCTTTTCCGAGAAACCTAGCAAGCCGGGTATGGACACGCAAAAATGTGCCGCACTTTTTGCCGGTCTGATGAAGGGCCTCGGCTATGATAAATTTATGGTCCATGGCGGCGATTGGGGCAGCAGCATAGCGGAAGAGCTGGCCATCCAATCCCCGGGTCGCATCCTGGGACTTCATCTCACAGATGTGCCTTACCATCATCTTTTTACCATGAAGCCGGAAGACCTCACGCCGGCCGAAAAAACCTATTTGCAGGCGGGACAGCAATGGCAGATGCAGGAAGGCGCTTATGCCCTGGAGCAAAGCACCAAGCCGCAGACCCTGGCCTGTGCCCTCAATGATTCTCCCATCGGCCTGGCGTCCTGGATCATAGAGAAGTTCTATTCCTGGTCCGATTGCAACGGCGACCTGGAAAGTATCTATACCCGCGATGAGCTGCTCACTAACCTGACGATCTACTGGGTCACGCAGACGGCGGGCTCAGCCGCCCGGATGTATTATGAGGCCAATCATCATCGCCGGCAGGGCGCAGGGAAGAAGCCCGCCACTCCCACCGCCTTTTTTATCAGCGCGAAAGACCTCGTACCTGCCCCGCGGGAATATGCCGAAAGAGTTTTTAACGTGAAGCAGTGGACCCAGGCGCCGCGGGGCGGACATTTTGCTGCGCTCGAACAGCCGCAGGAGCTGGCGGATGACCTGTTCCGGTTTGCAGAAAGCTTTGCCGGACAGCCTGTTGCCTAGTTCTCATGCTCATCGGCGCTCGGGCCATAGCTTCCGGGAATAGGGATGTCCAGGAGGCGAAGGAAAACGCCTAATTGCGCCCGGTGATGCACGATCTGACTATAGGCCATGCGGACGATCTCACCTTTGGTCGCGACCAGGTAGGTCTCATCGCCATTTCGGAGGGTCCAGGGTTGGGCCAGCGTTTCCTCGGTGGCTGCTGCCAGGTGGCTACGGCCGTCTTCGACCGATTCTTCAAAATATTCCAGCAGCTCATTGGTATTGTGCACGTCCTGCCGATGGTAAGGGTTGTTGGAGAAGTCAAGCTCGTCCGTCGTTACGGCCATGGTCACCCAGGTGGGCAGCTCGGCAATATGGGCGGCCAGCTGCTGGATGGTCATGCTCTTCTTATGGGGTTGCCAGCTGAAATAGGCGGTGGGCACGCGTTCCAGCATTTTGCGGGTGATCTGGGCTTCCTGGTCCAGCTCTTTAAGTAGCGGTTTGATCGTAGACATGTTAAAATGGTTTTTTGTTGTTGTTGGAACAAAGTAACCACCGGCTGCTGACAGCCTTATGTCAGGAGGGTACGGGAAAAACTTAACATTCCGTCTGTATATTTAATATTAATTTTATGTTATCATATTATTATCAAAAACATTATTCGTATGAATCAAGAAGTAGCAGTAGCTCCCGCGACTCCAGGTAAGAAGCAAGTTCGTAAGGAGATCGGGGAAAAGCTGGCAGGTGCGCTGGCTGACTACAAAAAAGAATTAGGCGAAAAGAAGCTGGCCACGCACGTGAAAAAAGTTAGTAAGCTGATCAGCCGCGATCTGCTGAAGATCAGCAAGAAGCAAAAACGAAACTCCAAGAAGGCGACCGTCAAGCCGGCCAAGAAAGCTGGTAAGAAGACGCTTGAAAAGAAATAGTTATCTTCCTAAATTAAAGAACCCTCTATCCGGAGGGTTCTTTAATTTTACAGACTAAATAAATGCACTATGGCCAGCTTCGGAGATTTAAAGCCCAATATTTATTACCTGGTACAGGTAGACACAGATTCCGACATTGAACTCATCTCGGTGATCCTGCAGACGAAGGAAACGGTACTATTACGCAGCTTCCTGCCCCAGGCGGAAGATTTTTTCAAATACCTGGATGAGCCCATCTTTAAACTGGTAGAAGAGGTGGATGAAGCGACGGCGCAGCAGCTCGAGACCCTTTATCCTGCGGCCACTGAAGAGGAATATTACGAAGAAGGCGAAGAATAAGCTTTCTGTCGCTTCAATACGTTTAGAAATTCCAAAGGATCACTAGTAGCACGATCGCCGTGAGCACGGTGTATAGATAGTCTTTTTCCAATAGGTAGCCGAAGATGGAAAAGGCGATCCGGGCAATGGGCGTAGCGATCAGGATCAGGAGGCCGAGCTGAATGAGCGGCCTTCCCTCCCCCCGCATGACTGCGGCCCAGATCAGCCCGGGCTGTTTCATCTTGTCCGGCTCTCCTTTGAATTGCCCGTATTGGGGCAGCTGGCTTCCATGGCGGCAGAGGTATATGATGCCGCCGGCGAGCACGACTACGGAAGCCGTCAATACGCCATAACGTAATAAATTGCCGATGATCTTTTCCAGATCGGCATCCTGTATCTTCTTACTTTCTTTCACCATTTTCAGATATTGTGGGTGATGCCATTGTAGATCATTTCCGCCGCCAGCACGAGGATCACGACGGCGAACAATATTTTGAGGCTGGCCGTTTTCGCCGTGGTCAGCAGCTTCGACCCGATGAAGGCGCCGCCCAGGACGCCCAGCATCACGGGCATGGATAGGCCAGGATCGATATAGCCTCGTTTCAGGTAGATGCCGACGCTGGCCGCAGCCGTCACCCCGATCATGAAATTGCTGGTGGTCGTAGATACCTTGAAGGGGATGCGCATGATATTGTCCATCGCGATCACTTTGAGAGCGCCTGAGCCGATGCCCAGCAGGCCGGAGATCACCCCCGCTATGTTCATCATCACGAAGCCGCCCGCCACATTTTTGACGAGATAGGTCTTTTCCCCTTCCGGCGTAGGGAAGCTGTTGTCCAGCCGTAGTTTTCGGGAGAGGAATCCCGGTTCGCCCGTGGTCACCGGGTCGGCTCGCCGCACGAAGGAAAGGATGGCGGAGACCACGAGGATCGCCCCGAACAGGATGGCGATCACGGATGTGCTGAGGTCCGTAGCCAGCCAGGCGCCGACGATGGCCCCTGCCGTCGTGGCCAGCTCCAGGAACATGCCCAGCCGGATATTGGTGATCCCTTCCTTCACATAGGCGGCAGCCGCCCCCGAAGAAGTGGCTATCACGCTGATGAGCGATGTTCCGATGGCATAGTGGATATCGACCTTAAAGACCAGGGTCAGCAGCGGGATGATCACCACGCCACCTCCCAGTCCGGTGAGGGAGCCCAGCAATCCGGCCAC
>JAMFRX010000329.1 GCA_026224995.1 Puia dinghuensis | reverse complement strand
CGGCCTTCATGACCAACAAAGGCATCGAAGCCCTGGTGAACATCAGTCCATTCCGCGGCAAGAGCTTCGGCTGGGATATCACCCTCAACTATACCCGCATCCGCAACAAGGTGACGAAGATCTACGGCGGCACCCAACAGCTGGAGATCGGTCAGACCTGGGCCTTCGTCGGCAAGCCTTACGGCGTTTTCTACAGCCCCGGTTACGAAAGGGATTCCAGCACCCACCAGATCCTCGTGGACAACAGCGGTCTGCCCGTCACCAGCGCCAGCAATGAGGTCATCGGTAACCTGCAGCCCAACTACCTGGCAGGCATGAACAACACCTTCTACTACAAAAACTTCACGTTCGGTTTTTTCCTGGACATGCGTGAAGGCGGCGACATCCTTAACTCCGACGACCGCTACGGCTTTTTCTATGGCACGCCCAAGGTAACGGAGAACCGGCAGGACCGGATCGTCAAAGGGCTGAACGCCACTTCCCGCCAGCCCAATACGGTGGTCGTCCATGCAGAGGACCTGTATCAGCGCCTGAACACCAACTACGAAGCGGCCATGCAGGACGGCTCCTATCTCAAATTGCGGACCGCTTCTATCGGCTACAAGCTGCCGGCGTCGATGCTGGGAAAGACCTGCTTCAGCCTGGCCAGCCTGACCCTGAGCGGCAGGAACCTCTTTATCTATAAACCGCATTTCACGGGTTCGGATCCGGAGGTCAGCAGCTATGGCACGGCCAACGGTTCGCAAGGGGTATACGGCAATACCGTCCCGACCTCGCGCTCCTTTAACCTGACGCTGAACCTCGGCTTCAAATAAAAAACAACAGTATGAAAGCAATCATCTTTTTCACCTTTCTCGCGGCTATCCTGGCCGGAACGGGCTGCAAGAAATTTGTGGACGTCAACCAGGACCCCAACAATCCACTCACCGTGCAGGAGAAGATCCTGCTGGCGCCCATAGAATTCAACATCGCGCATGGCGTCGACGCCGGCGGTTCCGCCGGAAACGATGGCGAAGGGGAGGCGGCGACCTACACCAATCATTTTATGCAGACGATCTGCTACAACCAGGTGGCGCTCAACTATGGTACATATTATTTCGTGAACACGGACATGAATCTCAGCTGGGGCCAGGTATACAATACGGTCCTGGAGAACCTCAAGCTCCTGGAGCAGGAAAGCCTGAAGGACGGGAATAGCAACTATACCGCCATCGCCCAGGTCCTGACGGCCTATACGCTGGGCTTCACCACCGATCTCTGGGGAGATATCCCTTATTCCAAAGCCCTGAACGGGGCTTCCGACCTGACGCCCACCTACGACTCGCAGGAGTCGATCTACGACAGCATCCAATCGCTGCTGGACCAGGGCATCGCCAGCATCGCCAAGGGTACCGGCCTCAAGGTTGGAACGGACGATTACTTCTATTCGGGTAATATGACGGCGTGGAAGAAGCTGGCCTATAGCCTGAAGGCGCGCTATTATATGCACCTGATCAAGGCGCCTGGATATAACGCCGCCACGCAATGCGGCCTCGCCCTCACCGCGCTGCAGAACGGCATGGCCTCTACCAGCGATGAATGGAAATTCGTATATCCCGGCGGCGCCACCTCCCAGGATGCCTGGTATACGATCATGCTGCCCTTATCCACGCTCGTGGCTTCCGACCAGATCGTGGACACCCTGGTGACGCGGAACGATCCCCGTCTCCCCTTTATGATCGCCAAGGCCAAGAATACCGGGCTGTATACGGGCCGTCCTATCGGCGCGCCCACCATCGGCACGCTGAACAACTATTCTTCGCTGGGCCCCTTTTATGCCAGCGTCAATAGCACCCAGTTCCTGATGCCCTATACGGAAGTGGAGTTCATCCAGGCCGAAGCCAACCTCACGATCTCGGGCGTTGCCGCCGCACAGCCTTTTTATACGGCAGGCATCACCACGCATATGACGAAGCTGGGTGTTGCGGGGCCGGACATGGCTACCTACCTCGCGGCTCGGGGAACGCTCGCCGCCGGCACGGCCCTGGAACAGATCATGCAGGAGAAGGTGATCGCCGATTTTCTCTCGCCGGAGAACTTTACCGACTGGCGGCGAACGGGCTTTCCTGCCCTCACGATCGTTCAAAATGCCCAGGAGCCTGCGATCCCCCGCCGGCTGACCTATCCGCAGACGGAGATCAATACCAACCCACAGCCGCAGCAGTCAGCGCTGCTCACGGACCGGGTCTGGTGGGATGCACAATAAAAGAAAGGACCGCCTCATTTATTGATGAAGCGGCCCCGGCATAAAAGAGAGGGGGCGCTGATGTGCCCCCTCTCCTTTTATAGATTGACGTTAAAGTCGTAGGTGGCGATGGCGCCCGCATCAAGAACCCCGTGGAACCGTCGCCCTTTGAACTCGACGGTAAAGCCCTTCTGCGCTTCGGTATTGTTGAGAACGATGAGCACCATCTTCCCGCGGGGCGTCTGGAAGGCCACGTTGGGCAGCGCGTCGTCGCTGTTGGTGGTGACACGCGTGGACCCCGGGATAACGAATTTGGCGGCATGCGCGATGATATAATAAGCGGGATTCCGTTTTACCGAGTCTCCCTGTATGGTCAGGGCGCCCAGGCAGCGATCGCAGCCGCCGCGGTCCGTATGCGGCTGGTACTGGGCGTCTGATGCCAGGTTCCATTCTACCACTGCCTTACACCAGTTCCGGGTGGCGCCGATTATCAGCTTACGAACATGCTCGCGGATATCCTTCTCCATATTGCCGGGTGCGCCCACCCACTGCTCTGTAAAGTAGAGATTCTTGTCGGGGAAGGAATCATGTACGCTGGACAGGGTATCGATCCTGCCGGCATAGAGATGAAAGGCCGAGCCGTCGACAAATGGATTGGCCTCGGGATCTTTCAGGATGGAAAGCGGATAATCCGGTCTGTCGGCATTGTGGTCGTAGATGATGATCCTGGTATCCAGCCTTTCGCGCAGGAGGGCCGGCCCCAGATGGTGCTTAATGAATTCCCCTTCTTCCTGCGCCGGCATATACATGCTCGGGTTGTTGCCGGGATGTAGCGGTTCGTTCTGTGGGGTGAGGGCATCGATACGGATGCCTTCCTCCTGCATGGCGATGATATACCTGACCAGGTAGCGTGCATAGGCAGAATAATATTGGGGCAGCAGGCTGCCGCCGCGGGTGTCGTGGTTGGACTTCATCCATACCGGCGCGGACCAGGGAGAGCCCAGGATCTTGATCGCGGGGTTGATACGGATGATCTCCTGGAGCACGGGGACCACATTCTCCTTGTCGGGGCCCAGGTCGAAGTGCTGGAGCGTCGTATCGGTCTGGCCCGCCGGAAGGTCGTCGTAGGAGAAGACGTGGTCGCTCAGGTCGGAAGCGCCGATGCTGACCCGGATATAGCTGCCGCCGATATGGTCGCTATCCGAGGTAAAGAGCTGGAGGAGCAAGGCGGTTCTGGCGCCCGGACTCATGTGCATGAGCGCCTGCGCGCTGCCCCCGGTGAGCGCCCAGCCGAACCCGTCGATCTGCTGGAACTTCTTCTTCTCGTCGACGGTGATCACCGGGTCCTGTGGCGGGACATCGTCCCTGGAAAAATAGACGACCGGCTGTTGCTGGAAGAAGATAGAATGGGAAGGGTCGGTCAGCCAGGGATTCACAGGCTTGCCTTTTTGTGCTAGTACAATGCTGGCTTGCGTAAGGCTCAAAGCTGTACCCAGGACAGCCCAATAGGCAGATTTCATCTGGTTATGATTAACGTGGCTATTTGACAATTAACGTGGCGATAGAATGTGGCAGACTTTCGATGGCGGCCTTCTGGCCTTTTATGATCAGCTGGTAAGGCATCGGCCGGTCCGTCGAATTCATCACTATGACAACGATGCTGCCGTCTTTGTTCATAAAAGCAGTGCTTTGTAAGACCGCCCGGTTCGAAGATACGGCAATACGCCTGGCGCCCGGCCGTACGAACTTGGAAAAATGCCCGATATAATAGTAGGCATTGGTATAGATCAGCGAACCGTTGCGGGTGTCGGCATGGACAGGCGCAAAGCAGAAATTGCCCACATGATTGGGACCGCCGTTCTCATCCAGCAGGATGTTCCAGTCCGTCCAGCCCGTGGCGCCGTCGTTGAAGTCATTGATCATCGAATAGCCATACCGTTCGCCCAGGGACCAGGCCTGCAGGCTGTCGAAGGAGAAACGCTCCTTGCAGCCTTCGGTGAATAGCAGATTTTTATCGGGGAAAGCCTGGTTCACCAGCTTTACGTTGTCGAATAGCATCGGTCCGCCCGTCCAGGTCTCGTACCAGTGGAAGCCGATGCCCCAGACATATTTGGCGGCGGCAGGATCCTCCAGGATGGTGCTGGCCCGCTGGTAGACGAGGTCGCGGTTGTGGTCCCAGGCGATCAGCTTCTTTCCGCCCAGGCCTGCTTTTTGCAAAGTAGGACCAAGGTAGTCACGAATAAAATCACGCTCGTCTTCCGCGCTATAGATACAGGATTCCCATTTTTGCGTGGCCATCGGTTCATTCTGCACCGAAAGCCCCCAGACGGGGATGTTCATCGCTTCGTATGTCCGGATGAACTTTACGTAGAAGTCAGCCCAGGATTGATCGTATTCATGCCTGAGCTTCCCGCCGCCGGTGACGCTGTTGTTGTCCTTCATAAAAGCGGGAGGGCTCCAGGGGGAGACGTAGAGCTTGAGCTGCCCGCCCGCCGCCTTCATGGCCGCCTTGATCAGCGGGATGCGGAACCGTTCGTCATGGGCCACGCTGAAGGTCTTGAGGGCAGGGTCATTGTCGGCTACATAGCTATAGCTGCCGCTGGAGAAGTCGCAGCTTTGGATATTGGTCCGCGCCAACGTATAGCCGATACCGCTAGCCGTATCGTAATAGGCGGCCAGCAGCTCCTGCTGTTTGTCCTTGGACAGCCTGGCGAAAGTCTCCGCAGCCGCATCCGTGAGGGCGCCCCCGATGCCCAAAATGGACTGGAAAGGAACGGTCGCGTCGACGAGGACAAAGGGTTCGGTCTCCAGCGGCTGACTGGCGGGAGAGAAATTCAGCTTTCCGTTCGCCGACAGCCGGAGCGTGGTATTGGCAGCAGTCGTGTAGACCGTGACCGTCTTCTGCCCGGCGACGGTGAGGCTTGTGATCGTGCAGGCCAGCAGCAGGTTCGATAGTGTTAATAGACGCATGATGTTTTGAATGGGCGGCTAAGTTAAGTTGTTTTTTGAAAAAAAATCGTACTTTAGCCGCACCCCTCCGATGCTTGCTTTTTCTCAATCAATTTCAGGAGAATTGCAATCCCAGTTATGAAGATACTAGTACTGCACAATCAATACCTCATCGGCGGCGGAGAGGATGTATCGACCCAGGCCGAAGTGGACATGCTGCGCAGTCACGGCCACGAGGTAGATCTGGTGCTCCTTAACAATCATTCCATCGAAGAAACTTCCAAATGGCGGGTAGCGCTGGGCGCGATCTGGTCCGTCAAGGCCTATAAGCTGGTTTTGCAGAAGGTGCGTACCCAAGGGTACCAGATCGTGCATGTCCAGAACTTCTTCCCATTGCTTTCGCCCAGCATTTTCTTTGCCGCCAGGAAGGGCGGCGCCAAGGTGGTGGTCTCCCTCCGGAACTATCGCCTGATATGCCCCAATGCCCAGCTGTTTACCCGGGATGAGGTCTGTACCCGTTGCGTGGGCAAGATGATACCCCTGCCGGGACTGATGGGCAAGTGTTACCGGGATAGCTTTTCCGCAAGCTTCGTGGCCACGGCGATGCTCTCCTTCCATAATTTTTTGCATACCTGGCAGCGGCAGATCGACGGCTTTATCTGTATCAGCGACTACGTTAAGGAACGGATGATAGAAGGAGGGATGCCTGCAGAGAAGCTCTATAAGAAATATAATTTTATCGCCGAAGACCCCGGCTTCAACGAGCGGCCAAAGGATAATTTCCTCTATGCGGGAAGGCTTTCGTCAGAAAAGGGGATCGGGCTGCTGCTGGAGGCCTTTTCGTCTCCCGAACTGGCAGGATATGACCTCACCGTCGTCGGCAAGGGCCCGATGCAGCCGGAGGTGGAAGCGATGGCCGCCAGGCATCCCAATATCCGGTACGAAGGGCCATTGGACCTGAGATCTACCTACCGATTGATGGGCGAGGCCTATTATCTCATCTTTCCCAGCAGGTGGCACGAGCCCTTTGGCCGGACGATAGTAGAGGCCTTCGCCTGCGGCACCCCCGTCCTTGCTTCGGACGCCGGTGCGGCCCGGGAGCTCATCAGCGACCGGACCAACGGGTTGCTTTTCACGCGGGATAACGTAGCGTCGCTGATCCAAAAGATCAGGGAATCCAAGGACGATGCGGACTATCACCAAAAGCGGCAATCCGCCCGGCGCTCCTACCTGGACCATTTTACACAGGAAACCAATTACTCCCAGCTGCTGGAGATCTATGGCGCTGTTTCTAGAGAGTGCAATGCGTATGGTAATCTACCAGCTCAATAGGCTGGGCTTCTGAGATGTGGTCCTTGCACGCGTAGGCTATCTCCTGCAATACTTCCTCCACTGCCGCCGCGTCCGCCAATCGCACCAGCTGCTGCAGATAGGGACCGATACCGGGCAGTCCCTTCAGATAACGGGCATACTGGCCGCGCATTTCGTTGATGCCCTGTACGGGTCCGTTCCAGGCTAATGCTCCTTTAAGATGCTCCCTGCAAACGCTTACCCGCTCTTCTGCGGTGGGCGGGGCGGCCAGCTCTCCCGTTTGTATGTAGGTCTTGATCTCGCGGAAGATCCAGGGATAGCCTATCGCGGCCCTGCCGATCATGATGCCGTCGACACCATAGCGGTCGCGGTATGCCAGTGCTTTTTGCGGACTGTCGATATCGCCGTTGCCGAAGATGGGGATATGCATCCGGGGATTGTTCTTCACCTGCCCGATGAGCTCCCAGTCGGCTTTCCCCTTGTAAAGCTGGGAGCGCGTGCGACCGTGGATGGTCAATGCCTGTATACCGGTATCCTGTAGCCGCTCGGCAACATCCAGGATGTTCCGTGAATTGTCATCCCAGCCCAGCCTGGTCTTCACCGTCACCGGCAAACGGGTCGCCTGCACGCAGGCTTCAGTGAGCCGCACCATCCTGTCCGGATCCTTGAGAACGCCCGCGCCCGCTCCGCGGCCGACGATGCCCTTCACGGGGCAGCCGAAATTGATATCCAGCACATCCGGGTTCGTCGCATCCACGATGGCCGCGGCAAGGGAAAGACTGTCTTCATCGCCGCCATACAGCTGGATGCCCACAGGGCGCTCCTGCTGGAAGATATCCAGCTTCCGCCGGCTGCGGATGGCTCCTTTCACCAGGCTCTCGCTGGAAATGAATTCTGTAAAAGTAAGATCAGCCCCATAGGCTTTACATATCGCTCTGAAAGGCGGGTCGCTCACGTCTTCCATGGGCGCCAGCAATAGTGGAAAATCCGGTAATATGAGCTGTCCGATATGGGTCATGCCGGTGCAAAAATAAGTTAAAAATCCGTTTACGTTCGTGGTAAAACCTATCTTTACCGCAAACCAAAAAGCCAGATGAAACCTATTTTTTTCTCTTTTGCCGCTTCGCTGTTCCTGCTGACGCTCATCATCGGGTGCAGTAAGAACAACAACAGCAATCCTTCCAGCGGCACGATGGCCGCTTCCGTGAGCGGCACTGTTTTTACCGCTGCGACAACCGTAGGCGCCTACTCCCAGAGCTTCGGTCTCATCGACGTCGTCGGCTATACGATCAAATCCAATGACACGACCATTGTCACGATAGGTATCCCCTATGGGGCTCCGATCAACCACCTTTTCTCCTCCGATAGCACCCTGGCCGGCATCACCTACCAGATCACGGGCAAGGAATACGACGCTTACCTGGGTTTCCCCGGCACCAAGGCGCTCATCACCCTAACGGCTTCGGATACCGTCAACCATACGATCACCGGCACCTTCTCCGGGACGCTTTACAATGATCTTAGCGCCACGGACAGCGTGGTCGTCACCAATGGGACGTTCACCAGCAGCTATACGGTAGGACCTTAAATAAGAAAGCCGGCTCATTAGAGCCGGCTTTCTTATTTTATGAGGCAATAAACAGGTAAGATAAGAACATAACCAGACAGAGAAAACCGACAGCCAACAGGACAGTCGTGGCAGCCTCACCGGCATGCATCAGATGTGTTGTCTTTTTCATATGGCGGAATTTTGAAGTAAGGAAATATCAAATCGTCATATACAATATAAGGAAAAGTTTCGATATCTGCAAGCCCTGGAGGACATTCTAATGTCTTCCACTCATATAGAATACCAGTTTTCCCCCATCCATAATCTCCTGATGCGTAAGGTATCGCCGGTTTAGGGGCTGGCCATTGAGCGTTACTCGTTTGACATACACATTTTTATCGCTCTGATCCCTGGCTTCTATGGTAAAGGTCTTCCCATTTTCCAGCTGCAGCGCTGCCGAATTGACAGCGGGGCTGCCCAGCCAATACTGGTCGGAGCCGGGCGCCACGGGATAGAAGCCCAGTGCGGTAAAGATGTACCAGGCGCTCATCTGTCCGCAGTCGTCATTGCCACCCAGCCCATCTGGTGCGGGGCCATATTGCTTCCTGAGGATCATCCGCACCCGCTCCTGCGTTTTCCAGGGTTGGTCCGTCCAGTCATAGAGATAGGCCACATGATGGGAAGGCTCGTTGCCATGCACATAGTTGCCGATGATGCCGTCCCGGGTGATGTCCTCGGTCTCCGCGAAGAACTTATCCGGAAGATCCATGGTGAACAGGGAATCCAGGTGCTGTACGAAACGTTTATTTCCACCCGACAAAGCGATCAGGGCCGGCGGATCATGGGGAACATAGAGGCTGTAGTTCCATGCATTGCCCTCGATAAAGCCCTGTCCGTTGGTGCTCAGCACATCGAAGTCCTTGCGAAAGCTGCCGTCCTTCAGCCGGGGACGCATATAGCCGACGGAAGGGTCCCAGACATTCTTATAATTTTCCGCCCGCTTGCTATAAGCAGCATAGACATCCATCCGGCCCAGCTTCTTCGCCGCCTGTGCAATACACCAATCGTCATACGCGTATTCCAGGGTCGTGAAGACCGATGTTCCGTCCTCTTCGGCCGGGATATAGCCGTTGTCTATATACGAGCCAAGCCCTTCGAAGCTGCGGCGGCTGGAGGTGGCGATGCAGGCATCCAGGGCCTTGTTGGCATCGAATGGCGTATTGCCCTTGACGATAGCATCGGCGATCACCGCAACGGAATGATAGCCGGACATGCACCAGTTCTCATTGGCGGAATTGGACCAGATGGGAAGCATGTGCTCGGCGCTCTGTTCGTAGTGCGCCAGCATCGACCGGATCATATCCGCGTTGCGTGCCGGCTGGAGGATATTGAAGAGGGGGTGCAGGGCGCGATGCGTATCCCAAAGCGAGAACGTGGTATAGTTAACGAACCCATTGGCGGTATGGTTGAGCTGGTCGAGTCCGCGATAGCCCCCGTCTACATCCATATACACCGTAGGGTTGATGAAAGCGTGATAGATCGAGGTATAGAAGCTTTGCTTGTCGGCCACGGAAGCGTCGATGCGTACTTTGTTCAATTCTTTCCGCCAGGCATCCTGTCCCTGCCGGCGAACGGCATCGAAATCCCAACCCGGCGCTTCGGTCCGCAGGTTCAGCAGCGCGCCGTCCGTGCTTACGGACGAGAGCGCGAATTTCACCTTGACCTTCTCTCCTTCCTGCGTTTTGAAATCAAAATGCATCCTGAGCTGTCTGCCGGCAAGATCGGGGAAATTATGCCTCTCGTCAAAGTGGCCCCAGAACCCGTGATAAGCCGTCCTCCTGTCATACTTGCGACTGCCGTACCCGTTGAACGGCCTGGAGAAGGTCATCGCGAAATACACCGTTCTGGTCCTCGCCCACCCGCTTGTTTGCCGGTAGCCGGTGACCAGCGTATCGTTGACGACGCGGACATAGGTCCAGACGTTCTTGTCGTCATAATTGTAGATGCCGCTAACCAGATCCAAAATGATATGCGCCTGGTCCGAGGCTGGGAAAGTATATTGATGAAAGCCTACGCGGGTTGTCGCCGTGAGCTCGGCCCAGATATTGTAATCCTCCAGCTTCACTTTGTAATAGTCGGCTTCAGCTGTTTCGGTAGCATGGCTGAACGCCGACCGGAAGCCGCTATGTGACTGTGCTGCTGTGCCGGGGTTGAGCTTCAGCTCGCCGACGGTCGGCATGAGCAGGAAGTCGCCGAGATCGGAATGCCCCGTACCGCTGAAGTGCGTATGACTGAAGCCGACGATGGTCTTATCGTCATACTGGTAGCCGGCGCAATATTTATAGACGTCAGGATTGTATTTGCCGTTTTGTTCATAAGGGATGGTATCCGTGTCGGGGCTCAGCTGTACCGCTCCGAACGGGGCGCTGGCGCCGGGATAGGTATGACCCATCCGCTGGGTGCCGATGATCGGCTTAACATAGGGCAGCAGGTCTTCCTGTGCCGGTGTTTGTCCGCTGACGGAAAGAGACAAGATAAGAAGGGGCAGAAAGCAGGGATTGCGCATAGTTTGATTGACGATGTTAAGCGGATGCAAAAATAAGCCAATCACCTATAGGCTATTGAAATCTGGCACTATATTTTGTAGTATTGAGCATATTACATTCCCATGCAAGCAATCCTTTCGCTTCTGTTCTCCTTATTCTTTGTGCCCAATACCGTGACGATCAATGTTAAAACCTTAGGCGCAAAGGGGGATGGCGTCACCGACGATACACAGGTCATCAATGCGGCGCTCGCTATGGCACAGACCAAACAGGCGAATGTCTATTTCCCCGCCGGTACTTACGTGTGCAACCAAGTCGATGTGAACGGTAAGCTACTGTATTATACGGCAAGCGGCCAGCAGAACATCAGCATCTTTGGCGACGGCCCCACAAGCAAGATCACTACGAAGGTCAGCATTAGATCCCAGCTGTTCTACATCATTTGCTATAAGCCATCTTCCGGGCTAAGCGTGAAGAATATCTCGTTTGAAAATACCCACGGCCTTACCACGTATACCAGTCAGGCTCTGTTCTTTCAGGGCACCCTGGCACAGGAGCTCACCAATGTCACGGTCAGCGGCTGTACCTTCAACGGGTTCAGCACCGCCCTGGGCGGGCAGGGCATCTATGGCTTTACCATTAACGGCAATACCTTCGGCGCGCCGCATGGGCACGACGATGCCATGAACAATTCCCAGCCAGCCGTATTCTGCTGGCTCTTCGATAATGAGAATGGCTACTGCAAGGACGTGAAGGTCACCAACAATACGGCTAATGGCTACACCGGAACCGCGCCAATGAGCACATTGGTGACTCACCGGCCCATGGACGGGTTCCTATATGGGACCGCCTACGGGATCACCGTCACCGGGAATACGACCAAAAATTTTTCGGAAGAACACTACGGGCTTCAGCCCAAATCGACCATACCCAGCGACACGAGCAGGGCCCTGGTAGAAAATAACTACCTCGACTGCTCCATGCCGGCCGGCACCGCCAACAGCGATGGCTCGCCACACAATTCCAATTACGGTATCCGCTGCGATATCAGCGATGCCACCATCACCAAGAACACGATCATTAATTATACATATGGCATTCTGATCCGCGCCGTGGAATATCCCAATACCCACCTGCGGAACTATCTCGTCACCGCAAACGAGCTGCACGAAGCCACCGATACAGTCAATTACAAGGTAAGCGGCGCTATATCCGTGACCGGCGGCAACTACCCGGTATCGGATATGCGGATCACCGGAAATACCATTTATACTACCACCCCCGACACGGACAAAACGAAAACACCCCACACAGTAAAGCTCAATAATCTGCAAAGAGGACAGGTCACAGGCAACACAGTGAATATCATTCATTAACAAAAAATGGCATGGGGAAAAAAATACCCAACGCTCATTTCTGTTAAAAAAATGGGAAAATTCCGCCTCTGCATTAAAATTGCTCCAATTTAATACTCCCACGTACATATGATCTATATAAAAATATCCCCATACTTCACTCCAAAATGCTATAATAGCATTGTTTATATATGAAATTATTCACAAAGCTGATATAATAGTACATTTTGGCACATTATTTCATATGTTATGAGTATCTTTAGGTTTCCCCCCCAATACCTCTGAATCCGTTTATCCCTCCAATTCCTATCAACAACACGGATTGATTGCTCCCAGCCTAGGATAAAGCCACGATTTGCTCGCCTTATAGAACTATTCCTTAATTCATCCTGTCTCGTATGATATTGTGCTCAGCCAATAGGCCACGTCTTTTTTTGTTTTCATTATTTGGGGTTTTATGCTGGGGACTTCCATCCTGCGTAAATACGAAGAGAGCCATCTACTTTAGAGACCAGGGGGACGGCACTATCCGCTCCTCTTTCCTGGTCCCCGAGACCATCATCGAGGCGAACGACATTCTCAGCATCCAGGTGAGCAGCCTTAACCCGGAAGCGTCGGCGGCCTTCAACGCCGCCAGCACTTCCAATAATGCCAGCGCTACCCCATCACCCGGCAGTCTAAGTGAAGCGGCTGGTTATCTCGTTAGCCGTCAAGGTTTTATCACCTTTCCAATCTTAGGGAACATTCGCGCTGCAGGGCTTACCAAGGATCAACTGACCGATTCCATTTCCCATATTCTTTCCGACAAGAAGCTGTTGGTAGACCCCATCGTCAGCATTCGCATGCTGAATTTCAAGGTCACCGTGCTGGGGGAAGTGGAGCATCCTTCGGTGTTCTCCGTACCGGCCGAGAAGATCTCGCTGCTGGAAGCCCTGGGGCTGGCCGGAGACCTTACGATCAACGCCAAGCGGGACAATGTGCTGATCATCCGGGAGGAGACCGGTAAAAAGGTCATTAAGCGGATCGACCTCAATTCTTCGGAACTCTTCACGTCCCCCTACTATTATCTTCAATCCAATGATGTGGTATATGCCGAGCCAAACAAGGCAAAGGTCCGCAGCAGCTCGAATACGGCTATGTGGGTCTCTGTGATATTTGCGGCACTGTCTTTTGGTGTCATCGCGATAGAAAATATAAAATAAAGGACTATGATGAAGTCGAATAAAATGATCCGCGAACAGAGCGATAACAACCTGATAAGTTTTATCCGCTTTCGTTTTGTTCCATACTGGCCTTTGTTCATGCTGCTCCTGGTGATAGCAGCTGCAGGCACCCTTGTATATATGAAGCTGACGCCAAAGTCCTACGAGGCAAAGGCCGACCTGCTCATCAAAGACGAAAAGAAGGGCTCCGACGACGGCAGGATGATGGAATCGCTGAATATCTTTTCTACCAAGAAGATCGTCGAGGATGAGATAGAGGTGCTTCAATCTCAATCGCTCATGCGGGAGGTGGTCAGGGACCTGCGGCTGTACGCGCCGATAACGATGAAAGATCGTTTTCGGACCTACCCGGGCTATATCTCCTCCCCGGTGCTGGTGGAAGCCATGGGATTCGACAGCTTGTACGATCAGCACGAAAAAGTCTTCCTCGACGCGGTACCCATCCACTATGACGCTGCCTCCGGCATTGTCCGCGCGGACACGGCCAATTTCGCCATCGGACAGTGGAAAACCTATCCCGGCACTGCTCTGCTGCTGCGCTTTGTTCCGAATCCCCGCTATGTGGCCGGCGTGACTGGCGGTAATCTGCCGATGGTCTTCTCGTTGTATAATCCAAAACAGATGACCAACGAGCTGGTAGGAAGGCTCAACGTCGCCGCCGCCAACAAGCTGTCCTCCGTGGTAACGCTATCCGTGAGAGATGAGGTCCCCGTTCGCGGCGAAGACATTCTCAACGAACTGATCTCCGTCTACGATCACGCTTCCATAAACGATAAGAACCAGCTGGCGACCAATACCCTTGGTTTTGTCGAAAGCCGCCTTTTGCACGTCAAGCAGGAATTAGATTCTACCGAGGGCAGACTGCAGGGGTATAAGACCGCCAACGGCGGGGCCGACCTCAGCGCACAGGGAAACACCTTCCTGCAGAATGTCAGCTCAAACGATCAGAAGGTCACCGATATCACCATGCAGCTTGCCGTGCTCAACGAAGTGGAGAAGTATGTGCGCGCGGATAATGGCTCCAGCGGCATCGTTCCATCCACGCTGGGCGTGGAGGACGCAGGACTGTCATCCCTGCTTCAAAAGCTGTACGACGCCCGCGCCAACTACGACAAGCTGCATAAGACCGTTGGCGAGAACAATCCCGTAATGCTTTCGCTTAACAACGAGATCGAAAAGATAAAGCCCAACATTCTCGAGAACATCCATATCCGGAAGATGAGCCTGCAGGCAGGGCTTACCAATCTGCAAACCACCAACGACAAGTATGCGGGACGTCTGCAGGGCATGCCCGAAAAGGAACGGACCCTGCTGCAAGGCACCCGGCAGCAAGCCATCCTGAACAATGTCTACGCCTTCCTGCTGCAGAAAAGAGAAGAAGCTTCCCTGTCGTATGCTTCGACGGTTTCCGATAGCCGGACCATCGACCGTGCGGAGTCGACCATCGACCCGGTTTCCCCCAAGAAGCCGATCATCCTGGGCATCGCCGTGGCGGTCGCGCTTTTCATCGGCTGCGGCATCGTCTACGTCCGGGAATTTACCAATAGCAACATTCTTTTCCGCAGGGAGATCGAGACCTATACCGCCGTGCCCATCGTAGCCGAGATCATAGCCGCTTCGGGCCGGTCGAAGTCCCTGCTTTACCCTGAGTTCAACCGAAGCGCCATCCTCGCGGAACAATTCCGGCAGCTGCGGACGGCGCTGGGATTGCATACCAAAGGCAATGGCAAGAAAAAGCTGCTGGTCACTTCCAGCGTTTCCGGCGAAGGGAAGAGCTTTATTAGCGGCAACCTGGCGCTGAGCCTTGCTTCTTCGGGGAAAAAGACCATCCTGCTCGACTTCGATCTCCGTAACCCCAGGCTGACGGCCGAGTTCGGAACTATGCAGGGACCGGGACTGGCGGATTTCCTGCAGGGCGATATCGAGCCTTACGAGATCATAAAGAGCACTTCCTATGAAAATCTTTTCGTAACGCCGGCTGGTCGGGAAGACAGCGCGTTCGTGGAGCTGTCTTTCAATAACAAGCTCGGCGAGCTGTTCGAATACCTGGAAGGTGTGTTCGATTTCATAATCATAGATACGCCGCCGGTACATCCGGTCAGCGATGCATATATCCTTACAGAATATTGTGATATGTCCCTATATGTGGTCCGGCACGATTTCACGCGCAAGGCCTTCATACAGCTGCTCGATGAGAACAATAGGATCAAGCCGTTGAAGAACCTTGTCATTATCTTCAACAGCATTAAGTCCCGTGGTTTCTTTAAAGGCAAGTACGGACTCGATCTTGGATATGGGAATGATTTTTCCGTTAAGCAGCGGAAAAAACGTCCTATTGAAAAAGTGTATAAGCTTAAGTCTTAAATCCTCTCTTACTATTGAATAGCCTTTGCATCTCTTGGTAAACTCACCCTGTTACTGAGATAGGCGAAGCCTTGCGCTGAATTTTAAATGACCACAAAATTTACAACTATGAACACGAACTGGTATGCTGTTTACACGAAGCCACGGTGGGAAAAAAAGGTAGCCGAGAATCTCCTGAAGAACACATTCGAATGTTATTGTCCGCTGAACAGAGTACTTCGTCAATGGCACGACAGAAAAAAATTCGTTTCCGAACCCTTGTTCTCCTCTTATGTTTTCGTGAAGACCGAAGAGGATCGTCACGTACAGCTGGGTCGTGTCCCGGGCATCGTCAACTTAGTCTACTGGCTGCGCAAGCCGGCCGTCATCAAGGAAGAAGAGATCGAAGCCATCCGGAATTTTACGGGCCAGTACACGAACGTGCAGCTAGAGAAGACCGCGGTGAGCGTCGACGACAAGGTCCGGGTCATCAAAGGGCCGCTGATCACCCAGGAAGGCAACGTCATCGCCGTAAAAAGCAGGACCGTTAAAATAGCGCTGCCATCCCTGGGCTATATCATGGTCGCCGAAGTCGAAAAGCAAAATGTAGAGATCATCACGGCATCGGGGGCCACGTTTGTTTATAACTCCTAAAAAAATTATCGATATGAAAACTGCATTAATTACCGGCATCACAGGGCAGGACGGCTCCTATCTGGCGGAGCTGCTGCTGGAGAAAGGCTACATGGTGCACGGCGTGAAGAGAAGGTCATCGCTTATAAATACGGACCGCATCGACCACCTCTACCAGGACCCGCACGAGAAGAACCTTCGGTTTCGCCTCCACTACGGGGATATGACGGACAGCACCAACCTCATCCGCATCATCCAGGAGACGCAGCCCGATGAAATATACAATTTAGCGGCCATGAGCCACGTGAAGGTGAGCTTCGACACCCCGGAATACACGGCCAATGCGGACGGCATCGGCACGCTCCGGCTGCTCGAGGCGGTTCGCATCCTGAACCTCACCAGCAAGACCCGCATCTACCAGGCTTCTACTTCCGAACTCTACGGCCTGGTGCAGGAGATACCGCAACGGGAAACGACACCCTTTTATCCACGCAGCCCATACGCCGTAGCCAAGCTATATGCATACTGGATCACGGTGAATTACCGGGAAGCTTATGGGATGTATGCCTGTAACGGCATCCTCTTCAACCACGAGAGCCCGCAGCGCGGCGAAACATTCGTGACCCGCAAGATCACGCGCGCCGTGGCCGCCATCGCCCTCGGCAGACAGGAATGCCTCTATATGGGCAACTTAGACGCACAGCGGGACTGGGGCCATGCGAAGGACTATGTGGACGCCATGTGGCGCATCCTCCAGCAGGACAAGCCTGAGGATTATGTGATCGCCACGGGTGTCACGACGGCTGTCCGTGAATTCATCCGGATGGCCTTTGCCGAACTGGGCATCGTCGTCGACTTCGTCGGCAGCGGCCTGGAAGAAGCGGGCGTCGTCACCAGCTGCGCCTCGGAAGAATTCCAGATCACAACCGGAACGAAAGTAGTAGCAGTGGACCGGGCCTATTTCCGGCCCACAGAAGTCGACCTGCTCATTGGCGACGCTT
>JAMFRX010000328.1 GCA_026224995.1 Puia dinghuensis | reverse complement strand
GGCACGGTGGACGGGGCCTTTTTTTTCGAAGCTGTTCCCGGAGATCCCCAAGGGGCATCCGGCGATGGGACATATGGTGATGAACTTCTCCGCCAATCTTCTGGGGCTGGATAATGCGGCGACGCCTTTTGCGCTGAAGGCAATGGAGAGCCTGCAGGAGATCAATCCTGATAAGACGACGGCATCGAACAGCCAGATCATGTTCCTGTGTCTGCATGCTTCGGGGCTGCAGGTGATACCCGTGAGCATGATAGCGCTGCGGGCGACTATGCATGCGCCAGATCCTACGGATATCTTCGTGCCCATTGTGATCGCGACTTTTGTTACTACGGTGGCTTCCATGTGCATCGTGGCGGCCTGGCAGCGGATCAATATCTTCCAGCCGGTGATCCTGGGCTGGATAGGGGGCTTGTCGGTGATCATCGGAGCTTTGGTGGTGTATCTGCGGAGCCTGGATGCCGAAAGGGTGCAGAGCTTTTCCCGGGCATTGAGCGGGGGACTTATCCTGCTGATCTTCCTGGCGATCGTAGGCGGAGCCTTGTATAAGAAGATCGATATCTTCGGCGCCTTCGCCCAGGGTGCCAAGGGCGGGTTCGAGACGGCGGTGCGCATCATTCCATATTTAGTAGGTATGCTGGCGGCTATCTGTATGCTGCGGGTGAGCGGCACTTTCGATACGGTGATGGATGGGATACGGCATCTTGCCAGGGCATTGGGAGCCGATACGCGATGGGTGGATGGAATGCCGACGGCTTTGATCAAGCCGTTGACGGCCGCGGGGGCGAGAGGGATGCTCGTGGATACGATGAAGGTCCATGGCATCAACAGCTTTGCGGCCCGGCTGTCGGGGATCATGCAGGGTTCGTCGGAGACGGCTTTTTATGTGGTAGCGGTTTATTATGGTTCGGTAGCGATCCGCAATACGCGGTATTCGATCCCGGCGATGCTGCTGGCGGAAGTGGTGAGCGTGTTGAGCAGCATTGGGCTGGCGTATTTATTCTTCGGGAATGTAGCATAAAAAAGAGCCCCCGCACGGGCGGGGGCTGAGATAAGAGCCTAAACCGAGATTAGAGTTTACTATTTAAGATATCCATAGTATTGAGCATCCGTTGCGCAATCCCACCATACGGGCATACTCCAAATGTTCGGATCTGCTGCGTGGGGATTTATCTTAAACGCATTTGTGAGGTTGTAATTCAGCTCGAGCGTTTGCGGTAATTCCCAGCGACGTTGCCAATAACGGGGGTCCGTCAGGGTAGTACCGGTATACAGCGATCCTCCCGCGAATAAGGGTCCGCGGCCGTAGCCGGGATACATGACGCCGTAGCCGCCGATATCGCCGGCGCTAAAGTCCCAGCGGCGCATGTCGTTATAGTTCTCGAGGCTGCAACCCATGGCTATATATTTCTGCAGCATGATATCCTGCATGGTCAGCGCGCCTGCACCCGGAGCTACTGCAGCGCTGGAAAGATAGGTGCTGATAGCACCTTGATCCATCGGGGCCATGTCGGGGTTGGCGGTAGTATAGCCACCGGCCTGCCAGGAGGTCAACTTGGCCTGCATCATACTGATGTGTGCCTGGATAGCGGCTAAATACGCAGTGTAGGCATCAGCCGGGTCTCCTTTTCTCATCTCTACTTCCGCCTTGATGAATTCCATTTCGTGATAGGTGAGGATCTCCTGGTCGGAAACGGGACGGATCTGGTAGGAGCCCGTCGATGCAACGACGCCGGCGGTATAGGCGGCTACAATAGGGTACCAGTTGACATTGTTTGCAGGCTGATTGGGGTTGCCGGAATAGGCCATCGAGCTACTACGCATATTTACATACATCGTGTCGCCGGCATAAAGATAGTTCGTGCTATTGATATAGACAGAACCGGCGGGATAGGTCACCGTTACGGTGTTACCCGAGGTGGTGAACGTATGTCCTGCGGTGGTTTGAGCGGCAATGAAATTCGCCAGTGCCGTGGGGTCGGCGATCGTGTATTTGATGTTCGTATTTGCAGTGGCGAAGCTTGCCGCGACCATCGAAGCGGGGCCGCCAGCCACCAACCGGGTCGAGGGACCATAAAAGTCGAGGCCTACCGATCGGAGCCAGGTATAGGATTGCACCTGACCGCTGGCATTCAATTGAACATTGCTCATGGAAGAGGGCACGATCTTGGTCATGCGGGGGTCGACGACACCGGCGCCGCGCATATTCGTCAGGAGGTTATAATAGAATTGGGAGATACGTTGACCGCTGCCCTCACCTGCATAATCGTAGTTTCCATTTGTTACAACGGGATCACCTTCCAGGTAATCGGTTACGGTGCTGTTGTTGAAGCCGGCTTGTACGACATTGTCGGAGATCGACTGGGGTCCCTGAGACAGGCAATATAAGATCGAATCCGCATTGTACAGGTCTGCTTTCTTGGAGAGCTTAAGCATGTAACGGGCTTTCAATCCCCAACAGAATTTAATCCACTGGGTTGCATTTCCGCCGAGCCACATGTCACCGGCAGCGAACGAAGGGGAGTTGGCGGCCTGGGGCTGACTGAACAAGCTAATGGCTTCGTTCAATTTAGCCATACATCCGTTGTAAATGGTCTTGCCGTCATCATAAGCGGGGCTCGGTATTCCGGATGTAGCCTGGGTGTAGGGCATTTCACCATACAGATCCAACATTTCCATATAACCCATGGCAGAGAATACGTCGGCGGCACCCATGTAATCATAGGCGCCTGCTGTCTTGGCGTTATTGTACATGTCGTTGAGGTTGGAAGCTACTTCGACGAACCAGGTTTGATAGGGAGTGACATTACCCGTGGTCGTTGTCCAGGTTACAGACAAGGCGTTGACGTTGGCTGTGGAGCTATAATAAACGCCGGCCTGGCAGGCGGTACGAAAATTCGTAACGCCGGCGGTATAGGCATAAAAGTGTTGGATCCAGGGCAATCTGTTCTGCAGCAGAACGGTTTGGTCGTTCGGGTGATCCGGGTCGGTGTTTACATTCAGCCATTTTTTACAGGAGGCTGAACCCAGGACGAGCAGGCAACCTACGATGATATATTTTAAATTTCTCATAATTTACTTTTTTTTCAGTGCTTAAAACGTAAGATTTAATCCGAAAGTGAAACTTCTTACCGCGGGTACTCCCAGGTAATCGATGCCCGTGGAACCAGAACCGCCTGTGCCACCTGCCGCACTTACTTCGGGATCCATGCCTCTATAGTTCGTCCAGGTAAACAGGTTAGTGCCTACGAGGGTTGCAGAGAGGTTTTTGATCACATGTTGGTTGCTCAGGAAGCTGGTGAAGTCATAGGTTAAAGACAGCGAACGCAGTTTCACCCAGTTTACCGACTGGATAAAATTCGCAGAGTTGCCTGCGTAGTTTTGCCAATATTGCTGGATCATATAATTGCCGGAATAGGTAGTGCCGGCGAATTTGTAGGATCCGTTGGCATTGTAGGTTTGGTCATAAGCAGCACCAGTCACGCTGTTGACGCCTTTGACGGTCACCGATTGGCGATCGTTCATAAGCGTTCGTCTGCTCAAGCCGGTCTGGACTAAATAGTACTCGGTACCATTGTATACAGCTCCGCCTTTGCGAAAATCGAAGAGGACGTTCAAGATGAATTTCTTGTAGCGGAAATTGTTGTTGAAACCACCGAGCCAATCCGGCTCGCGATTACCCACGATGGCGGTGGTGGGGTTGAATTTATAAAATCCGGTGGTGGTATCCACCTGGTAGGCGCCGTTCTTGACCGGGTTACCCTTCGAATCTGTTTGGACCAGGGGTACCTGACCGGTCATGCCAAGGAAGTAACCGCCATTGGGAATGGATGCCGCTTTTATCGTTCCGAACTGGGCATCGGTCGGGTAGAAATAAGCTACGCCTGGAAGGAAGGCTCCCAGTCTGCCCTTGTTGTAGGACCAGCTGATCGTTGCGTCCCAACCGAAGTCTTTAGTAGAGATGATCTTGCCGTTAAGCGCCACTTCCATGCCTTTGTTGATGACCGAACCCGAGTTGATGGACTGCAGGATATAGCCGCTGGCATTGGACAAACGCGGCTGGGCGATCTGGTTCTTCGTTTGGCTGTGATAGTAAGTATAATCCAGACCGACACGACCGTTGAAGAATTTCAGCTCTGAGCCGACTTCCCAGGAAGATTGAATTTCGGGCTTCAGGAAGGCATTGCCGTCCGTGTATTGATTCCCGACCCCGGTGAAACTGCCGATGGAGATGGGCGGATTTACATAAGTGAGGGTAGAATAAGGGTTCGCGTCTTTACCGACCTGCGCCCAGCTTCCCCGGAGCTTGCCGAAGGAAAGGACGGAACTCCTGGGGAACAGGGAGGTGAAATTAAAGGCGCCGCTCACGGACGGATAGAAGTAAGATCTATTGTTTACAGGCAGGGTAGAAGATATGTCATTACGACCCGTCGCGGTAAGATAGGCGATGTCTTTGTAGTAAACGCCGACTTCACCGAAGTTCCCCACCAGGCGGTGTCTAACCGTTGCATCCGACAAGAATTGGTTTGTCGAAGCTATGTTAGCAAAGCTAATTGTACCTGCGGTAATGAAGTTGTACCCCCAAAGATTCAGGGTTGTGTTTTCCGTGTTTTCCGTCATATTCCCTAACAGCAGATGGGTGTCGAAATCTCCAAATGTCTTATGGAAATTGGTGAATTCGGTGGTAGTGACGTACGTATACCCAAATGCATCTTTGCTCAAGCGGCCGTTGGAGTACAACGGGCTTACGGCAGAGCCCGGGGCGATATAGGTATAGTCATTTGTGGTATACTGGTCGTAACCGACGCGGCCGGTGACATCCCACCAGCTTGTGATCTTATAGTTGGCGTTGATGCCGGCGGTGATACGTTTAGTTTGTTCCGTTAATTTATCTTCATTGAGGATCCAGTAAGGGTTGTCCTGATCGTTTTCCAGCGGAATGGTTCCGGCGAAAGGGCGATATTGCGAGCCATCGGAATTGATGTATTTTTTCGCGTTGAATGTTTCGGGCCACTCGTAAATCCCCCCCAATACGCCTAGGCCGCCCCCGCCGTATAGTCCGGCAGTAGTCAGGGTCCTTTTCGTGTTGGCTATGGAATAGGCGACGTTTGCGTCGAGGGTCAATCCTGCATATTTTTGTTCGCCATTGAAACGAAAGGTGGATTTATTATAGCTCGTGGTGGGTACCAGGCCGGCCTGATCGAAATTGGATCCGGATAAGAAGAAGTTGCCGGTTTTCGAGCCGCCGGATACATTTACGTTGTTATCATAGACGATACCGTGCCGGTAGAAATTGTTGATGTTGTTGTATTTCGTGCTATCGGCCGGGATCGGCAAGCCCCACGAGGTATAGGCGATATTGTTCAACACCCCGTTGGTGTTATAGCTCCCGTTTCCAAAAACGTCCTGCTCCTGCGGCAGTTTGTCCGCAGAAGAAACCCCCACTTTGCTGGCGATGCCGATCTTGGCTGCGCCCTCGGCGCCTTTCTTTGTGGTAATGATCACGACGCCATCTGCCGCGCGTGATCCATATAGTGCGGCTGCCGCAGCGCCTTTGAGGACAGACAGGCTTGCGACGTCTTCAGGGTTGATGTCCATGACGCGGTTCGAGTAGGTGGTGTTGCTGCGGGACATGCCGTCGGTGCCGGTGTTGCCTACAACGGTGGTCGAGTTGTCATAGATCACGCCGTCGATGACAAACAGCGGCTGATTTTGCCGGCTATCCGAGGTGGAGTTGCCGCCACGAATTGTTATGGAAGCACCTGCGCCTGCCGAGCCGCTGAACTGGGTAATGTTTACGCCCGGAACTTTACCGTCCAATGAATTGACGATGTTGGCGTTCTTATTTTTCATCAGTTCCGTCGCACTCAGCTCGGTGACCGCGTATCCCAGGGCCTTTTCGCTCTTTTTGATACCCATGGCTGTAACGACAACGCTATCTCCCTGGTCGGATTCGCCTTTCACCAGGTGTACCTGCATCGCCGCCGACGCTTTCACTTTTTGCGAGGTAAAGCCCACGAAGCTAAATATCAGCATACTGCTTTCATTGGCGCTGATAGTGAATTTCCCCTGATCGTTCGTGACGGTAGCGCGTTTAGTGCCGCTTACGGCGACCGTTACTCCTTCGAGTGGTGTGCCATCGTCTGAAAGCACGGTCCCGCTGATGGGAACCTGCTGGGCCATCAGGTTGTTAGTGACCATGCCCAGCATTGCAAACATGATCAAACAAAAAAGCTTCCATTTTCTCATACTTTTACGTTTTGGTTTTTTTAAAAAATCACTGTGACAGTTTAGTTTTAGCCTAAAAAATTTGGACCGGCCTTCGCCGGGATGATATATATTTTATAAGATCTGGATCCCTTTTCTTCTATAGGGTTCCAGCAATGGATCTTCCGGTGGCAGTTCGGTGATAAGCATGTCAAGGTCTTCAACGGGGCAGATGTGGAAGGGCATATAGGAATTGATCTTTTCGGCGATGGTGAGGCAGATGACCTTGCGCGACGATTCGATCATGGCTTTCTTGACTTGCACGACTTCCCAGTCGTTGTCGGTGACGCCATTTTCGGCGTCGATGGCGTTAATGCCAAGAAAGAGGATATCCGCTTTGATCTGACGGATCTTGGAGATGGCTTCGCCGCCGACGGTGATGCGGGAATTTTTGGACACTTTGTCGCCGATGAGGATGACTTCGATGGTAGGGTGGTGGGTATATTCCAGCGCTACGGGCAGGCTTCCCGAAATAAAGGTGGCTTTGAGGGTGGGGGGCAGGTGACGGGCGAGCTCTATCAGGGTGGTGCCGCCGGTGGTCATCACGAACATATCGTTTTGGATCAGGGCGGCTGCTTTGCGGGCGATAAGTTTTTTCTGAGCGTGGGCGTAGATGGCGGTTGTGGAATAGTGGTAATCGTTAAAAGAGAGAGATAAGGCGCCTCCGTGGACTTTGATGAGCTTGTTGCTGTCGGCCAGTTCCTGGAGATCGCGGCGGATGGTGTCTTCCGAGACATCCAGCTCCTGGCTCAAGCCGGCGGACAGGACCTGGTTATGCAGGTTGACCTGGTGTAATATAAAGGCCTGTCTCTCTTGTTTGAGCATGTTATGTTTTGGTTAAACCAGCCGGTTTTCGCGGCTTTATGCAAGCTAATGTAAGCTAAAATGCTGCACATAAACGCAAACAAGAATTAAAATTGCAAAAAAACGCAGGAATGCTTCTTCAAGGCGGCAAAATCCGGCATGGAGCGGGGGATTTGCGTCATGGGGGATGGGCGGTGGGCAGTGCAGGCTGAGGGCAGTGGACGATGGTGGGCAGCGCATGCAGGGGGCAGTGGCCGGGGTGATGGTCGGTTTTGCGGGGAATGGGCGCGCGGGCAGTGGGGTTAGTTGCCGAAGGTATAACGGACGGAGATGCCGAAGGCATCGGGGACGAAGTTGATATTAGGCAGGATGTCCAGCTCGGGCTTCCAGTCGATACTCAAGTTCACGGGGGCGTTGGAGAATTTGTAGTCGAGCCCGATGGCGCCGGTGGGTCCGACGAAGGTCTGATTGCTTTGCCAGCCGAGGTAGCCGCCGATACCATAGAACCAGGTAAAGGCAGGGATGCCTCCGATGAGCTGATGGCGTTCGTAGAGGGCGCCGAGGCCGAAGCGGGTGCCGAAGGAGACAAGGCCTTCGATGGCATTGGTCTCGTCCAGGAAATACTTTATGCTCACGGAGTTGCTAAGGGTCGGCGAGGCCGTACTGAAGCGCAGACCGACCGCCACTTTGTAGTCCTGCGCCGAAACGCGGATATAGCAGCCACTGATGATCGCGAGGACCAGGCAAAGGGTGATGATGCGCATAAAAAATGGTTTATCCCGGAGGAACGAAAAGGGCGCCGGAAATATTTCCGGCTGTTTGTTAGAACTTTCTTAAAAGGGATAGTTTAATAGGGGGAATGGGGATAGTTTAGTGTACTGGTTTGGCTGGGGCTGGATTCGTGGAATCGGATTTGGCCGGGGCCGGAGGTGTCGCCTTGGGTGGTGTTGTTGCCGGCGTGGCGGGCGGCGTGGAGGCGGGCGGCGTTGTGGTAGGGGCTGTGGTCGCCGCTTTGGCCGGCGCCGCGGGTGGAACGGGCTGGAAGTTGTCGTCGAAGTCTTCGTCCTGCTTTCTCTTTATTTCTTCGAAAAGCTCTTTTTTACTCTTGGGACGTCTTTGTTCCTGCCACTTGAAACCACGCAGCAACATGTCTTCGAATACGACGTGCTTGAGGGGGTACATCGTCCCTTCGGCGTCGTTGCGGAGGATGACGCGGTTGAGCTCTTTGCCGGTGGGTTTTCCGGCGGAGTCGTATTTGAGTGCGAAGCGCATGTCTATGATATCGGCATGGGACTTGTTGACGCCGGAATAGGCTTTTTTCTCGTCGGCGACATAGTAGATGCTTTCTGCGTTGCCTTTGGCGCGGATATAGTCGATCTGGCCATCCTTGAAGAAGGCGTTGATGGTCGTGCCTTTGAGCTGGTTGTAGAAAAGCTTTGCCACTTTGTTGCCGGCGAGGGCATTTTCGAAGACGTAGAGGCGATTGGCTTTTTTGTTCTTCGTATAGACATACATGGTGTCGCCGGAGATCTGGAAATTGCCGTTGCCCCAGGCCACGGGGTTATAGAAGAGCCGGAAGATGGAGTCTTTGGACGAGTAGAACATGCTGTCGGCCACGGCCTGCAGGGAGTCTGAGAAGATGCGGACGTGATGGTAGCCGATGACGAATCGCAGGGTCGTATCCCGGGTGGGAAGTCGGCCTATGGAGTCGGCTTCGTGTCCGGGGAGCGGGGCTTCGACGGTATCGCGGGGCGGCGGTCTTCGCATTCGGGCTACGAGCTTGAGGCTATCCGCCCGACGGATGGCGTTGGCGCTGTCGGTGAGTCCCACTCGCTGTAGGCTATCGATGAAGGCGGCGTGGTGGACGCTGTCCGCATGGGCGACGATCTTCAGACTGTCGTTGACGGCAGCCTGCCGGGTGCTGTCTATAACGAAGCGTTTTCGGGCCCGTTCTTTGGATTTCACGGCCTGGAGGCTGTCCGAGATGTCCTGCTGCCGGATCTTGAGGCTATCTAAATTTCTTTTCTGCTGGGCTTTGAGGCTGTCCGCGCGGTCCCTTATCTTTTCCTTCAGGTCGGCGATGGAGTCTTTCCGTGCCTGGCGTGCGGCTTTTATTTTGGCTTTCTCCTGTCGCTCCAGCTCTTTGGCGGTGGGTGGGTGCAGACGGAGGCTGTCGGCGCTGGTGATGAGCTTTTTGCCGGCGCTATCGATGATCCGGGCGATGTGCCTGGGGCTGGCCGCCATCTCCCGCTGGGCCTTTTGGAGGCTGTCCAGCTCCAGGCGACGGCCGAGACTGTCGGCGCCTTCGCTGAGGCTATCGCTGAGGTCTTTGATCTGCATGTTGTCGGTGGTGTCGCCCGAGGCCTTGCGGAGGGAATCCTTGCGGGCGCGGGCCAGGGTGAGGTTGTGGAGGCTGTCGGCGGCGATCTTCTCCAGGCTGTCGATATAGATGCGATGCAGGCTATCGTCGTGGGCTATTCGTTTCATGATGACCTCGAAGTCCACGAGCCGGCCGGACTGGAGGGTATCTGCGGTCATATACAGCGAGTCCTTGTCCTGCTTGATGATCATGAGCGGATGCTGGGTCGCCAGAAAGGTATTCCTCCTTTTGTCGTTGATCATGTAGTTGGCCAGCAGCTTGATGCCCTGGGTGGTGTCGACATAGATGGCGTTGCCGATAGCGGTGGCCATGCCGGTGGAGTCGTCCATGCGGACGCTGTCGCCGGTGAGGCGTTGGGAGCCTTCCGTCATCACCGGGCGTAAGCCAAACTGGGCCTTTTTGTGGGCCAGGTCGTAGAAGCCGGAGCGCGTGCGGACGGTGCGGCGGGAGCTATCTTTGAACTGGATGAAGGTCTCGGTAATAAATGTGGAGATCTGTGTCTGGGTGTTGTAGAGCAGTGAGTCCGCGGAGAGGTCGTACTGTGGGTCGCGGAGGACGACGTTGT
>JAMFRX010000327.1 GCA_026224995.1 Puia dinghuensis | reverse complement strand
GGGGGGAGGCGGGGGGGGGGTCGGGGGGTCCGGGGGGGGTGTTGTGACCCCGGGCCGGCGGGGAGCCGGGCGTGGGGGCGGGCGTGGTGGCCAGCGCGGGGGCTAGCGTACCCGGGGGAGCGATGAACTGCGAATAGTGGAATTCATGTCCCTGGATGGTATGGCCGTCGAGCTGCACCTTGCGATAGCCGATGGTCAGCTTTTTCTTTTCGATGGTGGTGGCGATATCGAGCAGGCCTGCCATTGTCCAGGTTTTACCGGCCTCGTCAGTGATGGAATGTCCAAGGAACATCATGCCGCCGCATTCGGCGAGGATCCTGCCTCCGGTGGAGGCGAAGTCGCGGATATCCTGTAGGAGGGAGCGATTGTTGAACAAGGTTTCGAGATAGAGTTCGGGGTAGCCGCCGGGCAGGTAGAGCAGGTCGGCGGCGGGGAGGCGGGTGTCGTGGAGCGGGCTGAAATATTGGATGCGGCCGTATTGTGATAGCTGCTGGATGTTTTGGGGATAAAGGAAATGGAAGGCGGCGTCGCGGGCGATGAGGATGGTGCGGGTTGGGGCGGACGCGGCCGTCGGGCGGGTGGGCTTGGGTGATGGAGGGTCGGCCGTGATCGTTGGGCGGATGGAGTCGGGGTCTGGGCGGGCAGGCCCGGCAGCCGGGGAGGCGGGTGATTGTGTAGCGGCGAGGAGGGCCGGGAGGTCAATGTGGGAGGCGATGTGGTCCGCTGCCGCCTGGATGGCTTCTTCGGCTGGAGACGTATCGAGGCCTAGGTGTCGGGCGGGGATGCGGAGGAGTCCGTTGTTGGGCAGGTGGCCCAGCGCTTTTATCCCGACGTCTTCGCAGGCCTCCTGCAGCAGCCGGTAGTGGGAGGCCGAGTCCACGAAATTGAAGATCACCCCGGCGATGTTTAGCCTGGGGTCGAAGTTTTTGAGTCCGTAGAGGATAGCGGCTGCGGAATAGGCCATGGCTTTTGCGTTCAGCACGAGGATGACGGGCAGGTCCAGGAGGATGGCGAGGGCGGCGCTGCTGCCTTCGCTTTTGCGGGAGCCGTCGAAAAGGCCCATGACCCCCTCCGTTATACAGATGTCGGCTTCGGCGCCATACTGGCTGTAGAGCTCCCGGATATGGCCGGGTGTCATCATGAATCCGTCCAGGTTGATGCTGTCGCGATTGGCAGCTGTCCGATGGTGGATAGGGTCGATGTAATCCGGGCCGCATTTGAAGGGCTGTACGCGGAGGCCCTGCCGCTGCAGGGCGCGGAGGAGTCCGAGGGTGACGGTGGTCTTGCCTGCCCCGCTATGTGCGGCGGCGACGAGGAATTGCGCTCTCATGGTGGAAAGATAGGCATTACTGTAAATAAGGTATGTTTGCAGTTCAGACCATGGGTTATTCTGCTAAACTATATTCGCGGATCGGAGAGCTGATGCAGGGCGTTTTGCCGGATGCATCGGCTTTTTTGGTGAGTGGGCTGGCGTCGCGGCGCTGGTATTCGGAAGCGTTGCTGGAAGAGGGGGCCACGGACAGGCTTGCCGACGCAGCGATGGCGGCCGGCCCGAGGATGCCGGGTGGCGCCCTCCCGCCGAAGGCGCGCGAGGCATTGGCGATCCTGTTGCGTGAGCAGGCGCAAACACTGCCTGCGGGCGTGGCGATCCGGCTGCAAAGCAATATTCCCAAGGGGAAGGGGCTGTCCAGCAGCTCGGCCGATGTGCTGAGCGTGCTGTCTGTCGTCAACGACTACCTGGGGATGGGGCTGGGGGCAGGCGAGCTTTACAAGATAGCGGCGCAGGTAGAGCCTACAGATCCTTGTTTATCTAACGAGATCGTCGTATTCCATCAGCATAGGGGTAAAATAGCCACGGTGATCGATCTGCCGTCGCTGAGCCTGCTGTATTTCGACGCGGCGCCGGACAGGCAGGTGGATACATTGGAGATCCGGCGGTGCTGGTCGCGGGGCGCCGGGGATTTCTTTGGCTGGCTGCTGCGGCGGCTGCTGCGTGCCGCGGAGGAAGGCGATTATGTGCTGCTGTTCGACAGCATCACCTACAGTGCCGAATACAATCAAACGATATTGCCCTTACCAGGCTTCGACGCCTACTACAAGCTGGCAGCTGAGGCCGGGGCCGGGCTCATGGTCGCCCATTCGGGGACGATAGCCGGATTGCTGGTGCCGTTGGAGAAGGAGGCTGCATTGTTGCCGCGGCTGGAACGGCTGGTTAATAGCCCTATTTATATAGAACACCATTTATTACCCAACTATCGCTCCGCATGCCGCCCCTATTCCGCCCCCTGATGTTCGTCGGCACGGCCTCCGATGTCGGCAAGAGCGTCATCACCGCCGGTTTTTGCCGTATCCTGCTGCAGGATGGTCTCCGGCCTGCACCCTTTAAGGCGCAGAACATGAGCCTTAACAGCTATGTGACGCCCGAAGGCCTCGAGATCGGAAGGGCCCAGGCCGTGCAGGCGGAGGCGGCTGGCATCTCCTGCCATAGCGATATGAACCCGGTGCTGCTAAAGCCTACCGGCGATACGCATGCGCAGCTTGTACTGAACGGCAAGCCGGCCGGCAGCCAGAGCGCTTATGACTACTTTATGGGTAAGGACAGAGGGGCATTGTGGGAAGAGGTGAAAGGCGCCTACGACAGGCTGACAAAACACTATAACCCTATCGTGCTGGAGGGCGCGGGCAGCATCAGCGAGCTGAACCTGCGGCAGCGGGATATCACCAATATGCGCATGGCCCTGCATGCGGGGGCCGATGTCTATCTTATCGCCGACATTGACAGGGGCGGGGTCTTTGGCAGCGTCTATGGTACGCTGGCGTTGCTGCCGCCCGAAGAGCGGGCGTTGATACGCGGCATCATCATCAATAAATTCAGGGGCGACGCGCGGCTATTCGACGCCGGGAGGCAGCAGCTGGAATCCCTGACGGGCGTGCCGGTGACGGGCGTGCTGCCCTTCTTCCGCGATATCCACATAGAAGAGGAAGACTCCGTGGCATTGCGGCACCGGCCGAAAGAGCACAAGCCGGGGGCGGTCAACATCGCCGTCGTGCATCTGCCGCATCTCAGCAACTACACCGACTTCGCCGCGCTCGAGCGGACGAGCCTGCACCTGTATTATACCGATGACCCGGCGGAGCTGGCTCATGCGGCGGCCATCATCCTGCCGGGCAGCAAGAACACCATCGGCGACCTGGCGTATATCCGTAGCCGCGAAATCGACAAGGCCCTGATCGCGGCGGAGGCTGCGGGCACGGTAGTGGTGGGCATCTGCGGCGGGTACCAGATGATGGGGCTGACGGTCGCCGATCCTTATGGGGTGGAAGGCGAACCCCGGACGGCGGAGGGCCTGGGACTCCTGCCGGTGCATACCGTTCTGGCCCGGGAGAAGACGACGGTCCGGCGGCGGATGCGGTTTGGGACTACGGATGGCCCTGCCTGTGAAGGCTATGAGATCCACATGGGGCATACGGACACGGGTGACCAGCCAAGGCAGCCGTTGAACTACCCGGCAACTGCCGGCGAGCAGCCCGACGGCTACCGGCTGTCGGGAAAGTGCTGGGGCACTTATCTCCACGGCATCCTGGACAACAGGGCGGTGATGGACGACCTGCTGCGGCAGGCGGGGATCGAAGGCGTGCAGCTACCCGATTACCGCGCTTTCAAAGAGCGACAGTACGATAAGCTGGCGGAGCATATCCGCCAACACATAGACCTCAACTTTATCTATAAGCAGCTGGCCAAATCATGATGGAAGGACACGGCGACGACGCCTATAAATATAACGTTACGATCCGCGCCGACTTCAGCTCGAATGTCCGGCATGGGGCGCTGGATGCGGGTCTGTTGGCGCATCTGCAGTCGGCCATAGCCGGGGTGACGCATTATCCCGAGGCCGGAGCGCAGTCGTTACAAGCGGCGGCGGCGGTGGCTTATGTGGTAGGACAGGAGCAGGTGCTGGTGACCAATGGAGCGACGGAAGCCATCTACCTGATCGCCCAGGCTTTCCGGCAGCTGAAGGCTACGATCTATATACCGGCGTTCGCAGAATATGAGGACGCTTGCAGGATACAGGGGATGGACCTGGTGTTTCGGGATTGGGAGGAATTGCGGGAAGGTAAGGTGGAGGAGGAGGGGCTGGTTTTCTTGTGTAATCCCAACAATCCCACAGGAGCGGCCTTGCCGCTGGAGTTCTTGCGGCAGCACCCCAACACCTTGTTTGTCGTAGACGAATCTTATATAGAGTTTACAAGGACGACAACAAGCCTGGTGCCCGCGCTTTATCCGAACGTGCTCGTGCTTCGGTCATTGACCAAGAGCTGCCGCATTCCAGGACTACGGATCGGGCTGGTCTTGGGGCATGAGGATCTTGTGAGCCAGCTGCGGGCCTGTAAGATGCCCTGGTCGGTGAACCGGCTGGCCATAGAGGCCGGGCTGTATATCTTCAAGAATAAACAGGAGTTTGCCGTGCCGGTGGAGCAGCTGCTGGCCGACACGGCCCGGTGGCGGGACGAGCTGAAAGCCGCTACGGGTTGGACCGTGCACGAAACGGATACGCACTACTTTCTTATTGAGACACCGGCGCCGCTGAAGATGCACCTGCTCACCCGCTATGGACTGCTGGTCCGGGATGCGTCGAACTTCAGGGGGCTGGGGCCCAATCTGATCCGGGTAGCCTGCCAGGCGCCGGAGCACAATCAATTACTCACGGAAGCCTTGAGGGAATGCAGCCAAACTGGATTACGATAGTGCCGCTGGGAGCAGGCTATCTAGCCGATCTGCTGCTGGGTGATCCGGCGGGGTGGCCGCATCCGGTTCGGGCCTTCGGGTACGCCATAGCGGTAGGCGACCGGTGGCTGAACAAAGGGCGGGCCAGGTTGGTGAAGGGGGCCTTGCTGGTGGCGGTGCTTTGCGGAGCGGCTTACGCCGGCAGCTATTATGCGCTAAGGGGTTTCCAGGCCCTATGGCTGCCTGCTTACTATGTGATTGCCAGCATCGGGGTTTTCTTTTGTCTGGCCAATCGAAGCCTGCTGGCAGAGGGGCAGGCAGTCTTCGACGTGTTGCAGCGGGAGGGGCTGGAGGCCGGCAGGCGCCGCCTTTCCTGGATCGTGGGCCGGGATACCGGAGAGCTGACGGAGCAGCAGGTACGCATTGCCGTGTTGGAGTCGATGTCGGAGAACCTGAGCGATGGGGTAGTGGCGCCATTGCTATTCTATCTGATCCTGGGCCTGCCGGGGATGCTGCTGTACAAGATGATCAACACCCTGGACTCCATGATCGGCTACAAGCGGGAGCCTTACCGGCTGTTTGGCCGGGCGGCGGCCAGGCTGGACGATGTGGCTAATTTTATTCCGGCCCGGATCACGGCCTTCCTGATGGTGCTCGTGACGGGAAGCTGGCGGGGGCTGCGATTCATCTTCCGCTATGGCAGGGCACATGCCAGTCCGAATTCCGGGTATCCCGAGGCCGCATTGGCGGGGATCCTGAACACCCGTTTTGGCGGACCTAACCGATACAAGGGTGTGCTGGTCGAAAAACCCTATATCGGCGAGAAGGACAGAGTCATTATGCATAAAGATCTTGTATATGTAAAATATATCAACCACGCCGTGACGCTGGTGATAATGTTACTTGTAATTTTGGCCCCATCATGAACGGAAAGCTTTTTACGGCGGAAGAGGCGGCTACCCTGCAGGATATCATCCAGCAGCGTCGCGATGTGCGTGGGAACAGGTTTACGGACAGGCCCCTGGAGCCGGAGCGGGTGGAGCAGCTGCTGACGGCAGCTTTGCATGCGCCATCGGTAGGGTTTTCCCAGCCCTGGGAATTCGTGGTGGTAAATAGTCCGATCATCCGCCAGCAGATCAGGGAGAGTTTCGATGAAGCCAATGCGGCGGCACAGCAAGCGTTTTCGGATCGCCAGGCGGAATATACGCGGCTCAAGCTGGAGGGCATCCTGGAGGCGCCGCTGAATATCGCCGTCTTCTATACGCCCTCGCAAGGTCCGGTGCTGGGTCAGACTTCGATGCCGGAAGTGGGTCTGTACAGCGTGGTATGCGCCGTACAGAACATGTGGCTGATGGCGCGTGCGCTGAACATTGGCATGGGCTGGGTGAGCATCCTGGATGCGGATCGGGTGAAGCGGGTGCTGGGTGCGCCGGAGAGTCACCGGCTGGTGGCTTACCTCTGTCTGGGCTATACCGATGGGTTTTACGAGCGGCCGGAGCTGGAGATGCTGGAATGGGAGCGGAGAAGGGATCGCAATACTGTAATTCGACAAGTATGAAGATATATACAAAAAAAGGCGACAAGGGCATGACGGGCCTGTTTGGCGGCAAGCGGGTATACAAGGACGATAACCGTGTCAACTGCTATGGCACGCTGGATGAGGTGAACAGCACCATCGGGCTGCTGCGGGCCAAGCTGGGGAGCGATCATCCCTGGCAGCCTAACCTGCACAGGATCCAGAAAGACATGATGGATATGATGTCCCATCTGGCCCGTCCCGGGGACTGTAAGAAAGAGAACACCAATCCCAGGCCGGAGGACGGCGCGGCTTTCTGCGAGCAATGGATCGACGAGCTGGAAGGGGCGATGACGAGCGCTTCGGATTATTTCCTGCTGCCCGGCGGCAATGAGATCTCGGCCCTCTGTCATGTGGTGCGCACGCAAATGCGACGCGGCGAGCGGCTGCTCGTGACGCTGATGAAAGAGGACACGGTAGACGACTATATTCCTGCTTATATCAACAGGCTCTCCGATCTGTTCTTCACCCTGAGCCGCGCCGAGATGGACAAGGCGGGTGTGGCCGAGGAGAAGTGGCAGCTGTTCCTCTATAAGCGCAAGCTTACGACCCCGCCTTCGCCGGAGGCGTCAGCGTAGGATAGGTGATGCCCAGCTGTTCCAGATAGGTCTTGTACTTGCTGGGATCGTAATAATACTTCCGCATCTGGTCCCGGTATTTCTCCATGATCGCTTTGTTGAGCCAGATGGCCGGGGGATCGTCCTTGGTGATAAAGGGTTTGTACTGGACGTCTTTATTCTGCACATTCTTAAAATAATCTTTGGCATCGGCTACGATCTGAGGTTTCGTGAACAGGTCGATTAAAGTGAGGGCGGTAGCTTTTGCGCCGGCAAGGCTGCCTTTGTGGGCGATAGGGGTAGCCATGGC
>JAMFRX010000043.1 GCA_026224995.1 Puia dinghuensis | reverse complement strand
TCGATCCGCATGGCGCGGTAGTGATGCCCGGATAGATCGACATCCAGAGGCGCCCAGTTGGCGCCGATTTCCGCCTGATGCTCCTGCAGGGCGTCATCGACAGCCCCGATATCCCGCTCAACGTTAGCCGAAGCTACCTGCAGGGCGACCCGAACGTCAAAAAGATCAACAACCACATCACCAAAAAAGTAGCCGATAAGCTGGAAGATATCTTCACCAAAGAACGCAAGGAGTTCGAGGAAAAATGGGAAAGCCTCGGCCTGTTCGTGAAGTATGGGATGATGACAGACGATAAATTCCTCGAGAAGGCCGCGAAATTCCACATCTTCGAAGATGTCAAGGGCGGAACATTCTATACCCTCGACGAATATCGTACGGCTACAGAAAGCCTGCAAAAGAATAAGGAAGAGCAATTGGTCATTCTATATACCACCAATCCCATACAGCAGGATAGCTATATCCGTCAGGCGCAGGCCAAAGGATATACCGTCGTTAAGATGGAAACCCTCATCGACGCAGCCTTCATCAATCAGATGGAATCTAAATGGGAAAAGGTCCACTTCACGCGCGTGGATGCGGATATTGCCGACAACCTGATAGACAAAGCCGAGACTACCGCCAGCGTGCTCAGCGCCGACGAAGAATCTACCTTAAAGGAATTGTTCGGCCGGCAGATACCCGAGCTGCACACGACGGTAGAGGTCAAAGGGCTCAACGCCGAAGCGCCCCCCATCATCGCTACCCGCCCCGAGTTCATGCGCCGGATGAAAGATATGGCTGCCATGAACGGCGCGATGGGCAGCTTCTATGCCAATATGCCCGATGAGGTAACGCTCACCGTCAATGGCAATCATCCGATCTACCAATCCATTCTCAAGGAAAGCGATAAGAACAGGCAGGAAAAGCTGGTTCACAATCTATCCGATCTGGCGCTGCTGTCCCAGGGTTTGCTCAAAGGCAATAACCTCACCAGCTTCATCCAAAGGAGCGTCGATCTCATGGGCGGCGAGACCAAAGGAAAGATCATCCTGGAGGCTTAAGTTGGACCTTCGGCTGTCATTGGCCGCCGGCTGGCTGACTGGAGGCTTAAGTTCAACGAGTGGGCCGCCGGCAGACCGTTCTCCGGCGGCGGTCCTGGCTCCATTAGGAGGATAGCTTGAGATCGATGACCTTCAGCTGAAGGTTCTTCTGGTTATTCCATTCGTTCTCTTCCACGGTGAATACCAGGTCTACGGGCGCCCCCGTCTGAAGCAGATGAAACTTGCCGGCGAGGCCGAACCCGATCCCGTCGGCCTGGATATCGCCCTGCCGTAGATAGAACCGGATATGCTGGTCCTTCACGACCGACGATCCCAGATCCGTCAGCCCGCGGGCGACGAATATCGGCTGCGTGTTTCCGGGACCAAAAGGCTGCATCTGGGCCAGCATCCGGTAAAACCAGGGCTGGATAGCCTCGAGGGACAGTTCGGCATCGATGGTCAGCTCCGGGGTCAGCGACCCTGGCTGTATGGTGGCGGCGACCGTTGCTTCGAATTTATGCGTGAAGGCATCCACCTGTTCGGGCAGCAGCGTAATGCCGGCAGCCGCGGAATGCCCCCCATAGCCTAACAGAAGATCCTTACAGGCGTGCAAGGCTTCGTAGACATTAAAGCCGTTCACGCTCCTGGCGCTGCCGGCGATGATCTCTCCGCTTTGTGCCAGCACAACCGTAGGACGATAATATCTGTCTATCAGCCGGGAAGCAACGATTCCCACGACCCCTTTATGCCAATGCGGCTGGTACAGAACGGTCGACCTGCGGTCAATATGGCCTTCCTGGTTCTCCAGCAGCGCCAGCGCTTCTTCGGTCATATGCAGGTCTTTTATCTTTCGATCCGTATTGTCGGCATGCAGCTGTTTCGCATAGGTAAGCGCATCCTCTGCATTGGTCGCGGTAAAGAGATGGACCACCTTTCGGGCATCATCCATCCGCCCCGCAGCATTTACCCGCGGCGCGATCACATATACTAAGCTGTTCATCCTGAGCTCCTTGAAAGAACCACCTAACATTGCCAACGCCTTGATCCCATGATTAGGGTCCTCATTGGCCTTTTTCAGGCCAAAATAGGAGATTACCCGGTTTTCCCCGTCCAGGGGCACCATGTCGCCGGCAATAGCCGTGGCGACCAGGTCCAGATACCTCAAAGCCTCCTTTTCCTCCAGACCCAGGCGGCTGCATAGGGCCGCTATCAGCTTGAAACCTATTCCACAGCCGCAAAGCTCCTTGTAAGGGTAGGGGCAGCCCTGCTGCTTGGGATTCAGTATGGCGACCGCCGGCGGGATGTCCGTATCCGGCAAATGGTGATCACAGACAATGAAATCGATTCCCAGCGTAGCCGCAAAGGCTATCAGGCCAGCGGATTTAATGCCGCAATCCAAAGAAATGATAAGTGTAAAGCCGTTGGTGCGGGCATAGTCGATCCCCTGGTGCGAGATGCCATACCCTTCACGATACCGGTGTGGGATATAAAAGTCGACGGTGTCCGGCGGGAACCACCTGCTCAGAAAATCATAAACACAGGCGACTGCCGTTGTGCCGTCGACATCATAATCGCCATAGACCAGGACCTTCTCCCCCCCGCGGGCCCTAAGTATCCTCGCTACGGCTTTCTCCATATCTTTCATCAGCCACGCATCGTGGAGCCCATCTGTGCCAGGCCCGAAAAAAGCCCCGGCTTCCGCGGATGTGCCTATTCCGCGCTGCACCAATATCCGGCAGAGGACCTCGCCAATCCCCAGGGAAGCCTGCAAAGCCCGGGCCTTCTGTTCGTCTGCCTGCAATATGTTCCATCTTTTCTCCACCATAATGATCTCCTCAGCCCTCAGCCCGGCGATCTCATCCGGGGACTAATATTTTCTGTCCGTAGTATAACGGACCAGTTCTTCCAGACCCTTACGGGCATCGTTATCTTCAAATTCGTGCAGGATGGCCAGCGCCTCATCCCTGTAAGCATTCATGCGGCTGTTCGCATATTCGATCCCCCCGGCCTCCGTCACCTTTCTGATAACATACTGTACTTTTTCGTGATCCTTGTTCTGGTTCTTTATAATATAGATGATCTCCCGGCGGCTCGCCCTGTCGAGCTTGTTGAGCGCATAGATCAGCGGCAGGGTCAGCTTCTTTTCCTTGATATCATTGCCGGTAGGCTTGCCCACGTCTTCCGTCCCATAATCGAACAGGTCGTCCTTGATCTGGAAGGCAATGCCCACCTTCTCGCCGAACTGACGTAATTTTTCGGTGAGGACCTCGTCCTGAGAAGCTGCAAAAGCGCCGGCAGCACAGGAAGAAGCAAGCAACGAGGCAGTCTTGCTCCGGATAATATCGAAATAAATGGATTCACTCAGGTTCAAAGACCTGGATTTTTCTATTTGCAGCAGCTCCCCTTCGCTCATTTGACGAACGGCGTCTGATAGCAACTGTAAGACCCTGAAATCACTGTGATCCAGTGACAACAACAGCCCTTTCGACAGCAGGTAGTCTCCTACCAAAACCGAGATCTTGGTCTTCCAGAGCGCATAAGTGGAAAAAAATCCCCTTCTCTCCAGACTCTCGTCTACGACATCGTCATGCACAAGCGTTGCAGTGTGAAGCAACTCTACCAGCGAAGCAGCCCGGTACGCAGAATCATTTATGGGACCGCATAGCTTAGCCGAGAGTAGCACGAACATAGGCCGCAGCTGCTTCCCTTTTCTATTGACAATGAACTGCATGATCCTGTCCAGCAAAGGAGTCTGGCTCTTTACAGCCTCCTTGAATGTCCGTTCGAAAATCACCAGCTCGTCACGTAATATGGCCTGTGCTATTTTCATTTATGGATAAAGGGCAATATTACTACTTTAAAATATTTTCCACAGAATGCATCTAATTTTATCTTTCAGCTGTCTAACGGTGGGCTTCCAATACGACTTTTATTTTATACGTATTGTTAAAAAAATTTGGTTATTGCCCACCAATATCTATTTTTGCAGCATATTCTTCTCAGGTTTAAATCATTCATTCACATAAACTTCAGTTATGGCAAGTAAAAAATTGACTCTTTTTATCGGGTTACTCTGCCTGTTTATGTCATATGCGAAAGCCCAGGAAGTGGGAAGCAGCTATGATATTCGGGACTCATCTCTCATTCCTACAAAACGACTAGCGCAGCACAATGAATTTTTGAACAATGCTTACCCTTTTCCAGCTAAGCCAAGGAATGAATGGGAGATCGGTGTAAAAGGAGGATATACCAACGGATTTACGTCCGTTCCTAACTGGGGGCCTACGGGCGGTTTCGGCTTTACAGTCCGGAAAGCCCTGGGGTATATGTTTTCTCTGAGAGCAGAATATGATTGGATCAGACTGAGAGGACTTAGCTACCAGTACACCCAGGCATATGCTAAGAACCCTTCACTGGTTCAGACCTACCCACCCGATGTGGCTGGCAATTTTGCACCTATCTTCTATAACTACCGCTCTACGATCCATGAGCTTTCGCTCCAGGGCGTGTTCTCCATCCATAATGTCAACTTCCACAAGGCCAAGGTCGGCTGGAACATGTACTTGTTCGGCGGTCCCGGCCTCATGACCTACGGGACACTGTACAAAGCCGATCAAAGCTACCTCGCAGGATATCAGACCGTGATCAACGAATTCCCGGAAGATTCCAAACATAAAGGCGACATCCGCAAGGCGCTCAAGGACGTCATGACGGGCAAATGGAATGCGATCGCCGAAAGGGACAACACCGGCTCTAAGCTGGGCGGCGTACCGCTCGGGTTCGTAGGTACAATGGGTGTAGGCTTTCAGTTCAAGCTCAGCACCAGGCTGAATATTTCCGTGGAAGAGAAATTCACCTTCACGGGTTCCGGCCTGATCGACGGTCAGCAATGGCAGAACAATTACGTGCCCAGCGCGCCCAATGGCATTGCCCAGACCTCTTCCAAGGATCGTTACAACATGGTCTCCGTCGGCCTCAACTACAACATCTTCGCCAAGCACGCTGTTGAGCCCCTCTGGTGGATCAACCCGCTCGACTACGCTTACAACGAGATCAACGCTCCCCGCCACATGAAGCTGCCCAAGCCCGTGCTGGATGATACCGACGGCGACGGCGTTACCGACCAGTTCGATCTGGAGCCCAACACCCCCAAAGGTTGCCCTGTTGACAGCCACGGCGTAAGCCGCGATACCGACGGCGACGGCGTTCCGGATTGCAAGGACAAGGAGCTCATTACGCCCACCCAGTGCCAGCCTGTTGACGCTGACGGTGTAGGTAAATGCCCTGATCCCCAATGCTGTAAAGATCTCCGCGCTTACATCGACTCCAATGGCGTAGGCAATGGCCACGGCAAGTGCAACGTCGGCGACCTGCCCAGCATCACCTTCAAAGGACGCACGGTAAGCCTCAGCAAGGATAACAAAGCCCTGTTAGCTACTACCGCTTCCAAGCTGCGCGACAACCCCAACTGTAAGATCGCTGTCATCGGTTATGGCGAATCCAGCAAGGCCGCACAGCAGCTCAGCTGGGATCGGGTTAATGCAGTCATCAACTACCTGGTTGAAAAAGAAGGCATTAGCTCCGACCGTTTCATCTTCCGCTACGCTCAGAGCGGTGGCGAAGAAAACACGGTAGACCTCAAGGACGGCACCGGCGAAGAAGGACCTAACACGGTTCCAGCTCCGCACCCGAACCTCCGCAGGAAGTAATTTCTTTATAAATAGTTAAGAGTGAGCCTGCAAAGGCTCACTCTTTCTATTTGTGCTATATTTGCCCAAATACCTTAACTTTGCAGGCCTTTATGCGATTATTTACTGTTCTATTCCTGGGCATCATTTTGGGCACCTCGTGCTCAAACTTTTCTAAAGTGATGAAAAGCAATGACTACGATTACAAGCTGCGGGTAGCCGACAAGTACTACGCAGCCAAGGATTATAGTCACGCTCAACAGCTGTTTGAAGAGCTGTTCCGCGTATTCAAAGGCAGCGAACACTTCGAGGATATTTACTACAAGTTCGCCTATTGCGCCTACAATCTCAAAGACTACGCGAATGCCGAAAACCTCTTCAAAGGATTCGTAGAAGTCTTCCCCAATAGCAACAAGGCCGAAGAAATGGACTACATGCGGGCCTACACGTTCTACAAACAGTCGCCCAAAGTAGACCTGGACCAGACCAATACTACTAAGACCATCGGCTTCATGCAGGCCTTTATCAACACCCACCCCGGTGCGGATAAGGTCAAAGAAGCTAACGAGATCATCGAAAAATGCCGGGCCAAGCTGGAGCTCAAGGATTATAAGAATGCCCAGCTGTATTACGACCTGGCCTACTATAAAGCTGCCGGCGTCGCCCTGAATAGCCTGATGAACAGCTATCCGGACTCCGAAAAGAGCGATGAATACAAATTTTTGATGATAAGGGCTTACTACCAATATGCCCTCCAAAGCGTCGAAGAAAAGAAAGAAGACCGGTTCGGCACGGTGGTAACACAATGCAATGAGTTCATCGACCGTTTCCCTGATAGTAAATTGTCAAAAGGCGTCCAGGAATACTTGGCGATATCTCAAAATAACATTAAATCGTTAAAAAATGAGCAGGTTAAGAAGGCAAGTTAACGCAAACACTACCAATGTAGTGGAAACCAAGAATCTTACCGATATCAAGGCTAAGACGGGCAACCTGTATGAGTCCATCGCCATTATCGCTAAAAGAGCCAACCAGATCAATATCTCCCTCAAGGAGGAATTGCACAACAAGCTCGAAGAATTCGCCAGCCATACCGACAGCCTGGAAGAGATCCACGAGAACAAGGAACAGATCGAGATCTCCAAAGCCTACGAAAGGATGCCCAACCCGGCCCTGCTGGCTACCGCGGAGTTCATGGACGACAAGATTTACTATCGCCGTAACGACGACGATCTTTTTAAATAAATCATGCAATAGTCTTCAAACGGCAGGGCACGAACAGCGTCCTGCCGTTTTATAATTTACACCCATGTTTCAGGGAAAAAAGATCCTCCTCGGCGTCACAGGCAGCATAGCCGCCTACAAATCCCTGCTCCTGGTCAGACTGCTGATCAAGGCAGGAGCTACGGTAAGGGTCATTCAGACCCCCGCCGCCCGGGATTTCGTTACCCCGCTGTCCCTGGCCACCCTGTCTAAGAACCCCGTGCTCTCAGACCTTTTTGCGGCAGATACCTGGGCCAACCACGTGGAATTGGGCCGTTGGGCCGATATCCTGGTTATCGCCCCCCTTAGCTGCAACACCCTGGCCAAAATGGCTGCCGGCCTCTGCGATAACCTGCTAATGGCCACCTGGCTCTCAGCCACCTGCCCCGTAGTCCTGGCCCCGGCCATGGATGAGGACATGTGGCGCCATCCGGCCACCCGCGCCAACCTGCAACGCCTGGAGTCCTTCGGCAATAAGCTCATTCCGGTAGAAAAAGGCGAGCTCGCAAGCGGCCTGTTCGGCGACGGCCGCATGGCCGAGCCGGAAACTATCCTGGAATTCCTCCGCGCCACGCTGGCCGCCTCCCCGATAACCAATGCCCAAGATGCTCAAGGCACCCACACCGCCCCGCTCGCCGGAAAAAAAGCCCTCGTCACAGCCGGCCCGACCTACGAAGCCATCGACCCGGTCCGTTTCATCGGCAATCACTCCTCCGGCAAAATGGGCATCGCCATCGCCCGGGAACTGGCCGCACGCGGCGCAAAAGTTCACCTGGTCCTGGGACCCTCCGCATTGACCATCGACTTCCCGGGCATAACCCTGCAGCGCGTGACCTCCGCCGACCAAATGTTCACAGCCTGCCTGGACCACTTCGCCCAGACCGACATCGCCGTCCTCTCGGCCGCCGTCGCCGACTATACCCCCGCCGTTAAAGCCCCGGAAAAGATCAAAAAGAATGACGACACCTTCCTGCTCGAGCTTACCCGTACCAAAGATATCCTTAGGACACTCGGCAGCACCAAAAAGCCGGGACAGGTCCTCGTAGGCTTCGCCCTGGAAACCAGCGGCGGTCGGGAATATGCCCTCGGCAAGCTGCAATCAAAAAGCGCAGATCTCATCGTGCTCAACTCGCTCCGCGACGAAGGCGCCGGATTCGGACTGGATACTAACAAGATCACAATATTCGGCCGCAATGGCCTCGAAAAGGCCTATGAGAAAAAACCCAAGCAACAAGTCGCCGCAGATATCGTTGATACCATAGTAAATAGCTTGTATGCGTAAAACCTGTCTTATATCCATCCTCCTGCTGGGAGCCGTCCTCCCAGGCCTCCGGGCCCAGGAACTACAGGCCAATGTCGCCGTCATTGCCACCAGGGTGCCCTCCACAGTAGATCACAAACAATTCCAAACCCTCCAGGCTGCCCTCTATAACTTTATCAACAACCGGCAATGGTCCAACGAATCGTTCAAGAGCAACGAAAAGATCCTTTGCAACTTTCTCATCAACGTCAGCTCCGCCGGCGATAACAACACCTTCCAGGCTACTATAACCGTTCAGGCCGGACGCCCGGTCTTCAACACCTCCTATCAAAGCCCGCTGATCAACTTCCAGGACGAATCCTTCAGCTTCCGGTATGTGGAATACCAGAACCTCGACTTTAACGAAAATCGCGTCCAGGGCTCCGAACCCTACGCCGCCAACCTCACCGCCGAGGTCGCTTACTATGTCTATCTCATCCTGGGACTCGACTTCGACACCTATGCCCTGCGTGGCGGCGACCCCTACCTCCAGAAAGCGCTCAATATCGTCAACAACGCCCCCGAAGCCCAGAACATCAATGGCTGGAAACCCTTTGACGGCGTCCGCAACCGCTACTGGCTCATAGAGAACCTTACCAATAATAAATACACGCTTGTACACGACGCCTATTACAGCTATTTCCGCACCGGCCTGGACCAGATGTATGACAAAGAGGCCGACGCCCGGACCGCTATCCTCAATGCCCTCAATATGCTGAATACCGTGAATTCCGACAACCCCAATACCATGATCATGCAGTTCTTCTTCCAGGGAAAAGGTACGGAGCTCAGCAGGATCTTCCAGAAAGCCGCCCCCGACGAAAAAGCCCGGGCATTAGACCTGCTCTCCAAGCTGGATGTCTCCAACGCAAATAAGTATAAACAGGACCTGCAATGACAAAAGGGACCGCCGCCCTGCTCATCATCATCTGCCTGGCGATCGCTTCCTGCGCAGGCAAGGACCACGTTCCCTCTGGCATCCTTCCCCGGGACAAGATGGAAGGCGTCCTCTGGGATATGGTGCTGGCCGACCAGTATGCCTCCTACCTGACGAAAGATTCCTCGCACCTGGATCTTAAGAAGGAACACCTCCGGCTCTATGAACAGGTATTCCGCCTCCACGACGTCACCCGCGACAAATTCCAGAAAAGCTACAAATATTACCTCGACCACCCCGACCTGTCACAAACCCTCTTCGACAGCCTGGTTAACAAGGGCAATCGCCTGCGCACGGAAAGCTATAGCCGGCCGCCCCTGAAGCCCATCTCCACCCCACCGCCGGCTGCCACGCCCGCCATTAAACCCCCGGTTGCCCTGCCGCCTGGGAAGCACCCGGCTGCCATACTACCCGGGAAGCACCCGTTCGGCATCCCCACCCCCCATCCGCCCGCTATCAAACCGCCTGATCACCCAACTGGGACTCCCGCGGCGAAGCACACCACGCCATAACATAGTTTATCGTATTTTTGGCCAAATCTCTTGCCGGATGAAAAAACTTGTTGCCGATGCCGACGAAGCCGTTCGGGATATCCCCGACGCCGCCGTCATCATGTTAGGCGGATTCGGTTTATGCGGTATCCCGGAAAATTGCATCGACGCCCTCACCCGCAGCGGCGCCCGCCATCTTACCTGTATCTCCAATAACGCCGGGGTGGACGACTTCGGCCTCGGCCTTCTCCTCAAAACGAGGCAGATCAAAAAAATGATAAGCTCCTACGTAGGCGAGAATGCCGAATTCGAGCGCCAGCTCCTGAGTGGAGAGCTCGAGGTCGACCTCCTCCCTCAGGGAACCCTTGCTACCCGCATCCAGATGGCCGGTATGGGCATCCCCGCCTTTTTTACACCCGCCGGCTACGGGACAGAAATAGCCATCGGCAAAGAAGTCCGGGAATTCCACGGAAAACCCTACCTCATGGAGCTGGCCCTCCATGCCGATTTTGCGATCGTCAAAGCCTGGAAAGGCGATACTTTGGGAAACCTCGTCTTCAGGAAGACGACCCGCAACTTCTCCACCTCGATGGCGAAAGCCGGTAACATCACTATAGCGGAAGTCGAACACCTGGTACAGCCCGGCGAGCTCGATCCCGACCAGGTCCAGGTCCCGGGGATCTATGTTCACCGCATCTTCCAGGGCGGCAATTATCAACGACGCATAGAGCGGCCTACAGTCCGGCTCGCCGACTCAAAATAGACTCACCAATCAACAGCAATTTATGGCATTGGATAAATTCGGCATCGCTAAACGGATCGCCCGGGAATTACGGGACGGCATGTACGTCAACCTCGGCATCGGTATCCCCACCCTCGTGGCTAACTACATCCCCGCCGGCACCTCCATCATGCTGCAATCGGAGAACGGGATGCTCGGCATGGGCCCCTATCCCACGGAAGCGGAGCTGGACCCCGACCTCATTAATGCCGGCAAGGAAACGGTCACCATCCTTCCGGGCGGGGCCTTCTTCGACAGCGCCGAAAGCTTTGGGATGATCAGGGCCGGCAAAGTAGACCTCACCGTCCTGGGTGCCATGGAAGTCTCGGACACCGGCGATATCGCCAACTGGAAAATACCCGGGAAAATGGTCAAGGGAATGGGCGGAGCCATGGACCTGGTCGCCAGCGCCCGTAATATCATCGTAGCCATGCAGCATACCAACCCCAAAGGGGAGTCCAAACTGCTGCCCGCCTGCGGCCTCCCCCTCACCGGCGTCAAATGCGTCAGGAAAGTGGTCACCGACCTGGCCGTAATGGATATCGTCCCCGAAGGCTTCCTGCTGCTTGAACGCGCCCCGGGCGTCTCCGTGGAAGAGATCCGCAGCAAGACGGCCGGCCGGCTGGTGATACCCGCCGAAGTTCCGGAAATGCAGCTTCAGTAAATAAAAGTGATTTAATCTATCAGGTTGTTCTTGACGGCAAAAAAGACCAGCCCTGCCGTATTCTTAGCGCCAAAACGCTCCATCAGCCTGTCCTTTATGGCCTCCACCGTCCTGGGACTGACGTCGATCTTCTGGGCGATCTCCTGGGCCGTGAACTCCATACAGATGTAACGAACTACCTCCCGCTCCCTCTCGTTGAGGGTGATCTCCGTGTTGAGGCTCGGGATCGTTTTCGTACGCACATGGGATTTCTTCAGCAGAATGCGATTGACGAAATTATTGAGGTAATAGCCCTTGGTGGCTACTTCGATTATAGCTCGCTTGATCTCGCTGGGATCGGCGCTCTTCAGCAAATAGCCATTCGCCCCGATTTCCATCATGTGGCTCACAAATCGCTCATCCTCATACATGGTCAGGGCTATAATATGTATCGAAGGAAATTGCTTGGCAATGATCTTGGTCGTTTCGATCCCATCCTTTTGAGGCATCCGCAAGTCCATCAGCACCACATCCGGCTCCGAAGCGGCCAGACCATCCAGCAATTCTTGCCCATTCTCCGCTTCCTGCACAAACTTTATGGCGCTGTAGGGGCGTAAAGATAAGATGACACCCTTACGGAATATCTTGTGGTCATCGGCTATTGCAACTTTAATTACTCCCATAGACAGTTGTATGCACAGTAACTTTGGTCTCCGGTCAGGGGTATGCGTTCCTAAAGATACACATAAATACTATTCCTGTTCCTGAAGCTTATCTTCTTCTTCCTTAACGAGTTCTATAGTCACTTTGTAGTAGGTCTGCGACATATCCTTTTCGAAGAATATCTTGCCATGCAAAACCTTTAGCCGGCTTTGGATATTCTTGAGCCCAAGACCCACATTACTCTTATTCAGCTTGATGAAATCATTCTGCGTAATGCCCCGGCCATCATGATGCAGCCGGATAAAAAACTTGTTGCCGCTGGTGTTCTGAGTCAGATGGATAAAGCTGGCGTTGCTGTGCTTCAGGATATTATTCACCAGTTCCTGGATCACCCGGAAAATGATCAGCTCGTTCTCCGCCTGCAGCCGTTCACGGTAGTCATGAAAACGGGAGCTGGCATTCATGCTGCCCGAACCGCTGATCTTCTGAAAAAGGTCGTTTACCGCAGATTCAAGCCCGAAATTTTTGAGAGTAGGGGGCATCAGACTGTGTGAGATATTACGGATCAGCTGGATCGTATCGTCGATGATGCTCTTGGCGTTGTAGATGCTTTGCAGCTGAGTGGTCTTGTCCAGGTTCACCAGGTTCTCATTCAAATACAGCCTGGCCGTGGCCAGCAATGGACCCGCATCGTCGTGTAGGTCCGCTGCGATCCGCTGCCGCTCCTCCTCCTGAAGCCGGATAGAGGCGTTCAGTAGAAGCTTTTGCTGGTCCTGCTCCATCCGTTGCAGCCGCAGCTGGTACCGGATGACCTTACGTTGGTGGAAAATTATGAAAACGATTAGCCCTATCGTTAGCGCCAGCATTCCGATGGTGCCGAAAAACAGCACAAGCGACACATTACCAGGGGTAGAAACTTCTAATAGTATCATTATAGGGTCGACATCGTTTTCCGTACGACGGCGGGTTGTTTTAAGGTAGGGGTTTTCATCATGTCAAGTTTTCAGCTCTCCTCCGAGTAAAAGTTTTCTAACGATTGTTCAGGTTGTTTATTTTTTTTCATGCCAAAAGAGACGACAAATAGCAGATTCTTGATAATATCAAAAATATTGTTAATGCCCCAATAACTTTTATGTTGCTGCGAAGAAAAGGTAGTGGCATATATAAAAAGGAAAAGAGTAGAAGAAAGATACAGCAGGAAAGCTATAACGATCCAAAATTTCTTGCTCTGGTAGACGAATAGGATCGCCGGGTCCTTTATCTGCTCATATAAGTAGAGTATACTATATAGTATGAGCAGACTGGCCTCCAGACTCGCCGATAAGGAATCGAAGCTCTCCCTGTTCTTCGCAACGATCGTAAAAAGTGCTATCAAATAAAATAGCGCCGAACAGATCACCAGGAGGATCTTGAACTTCCTTTCCAGCAGGCTTAGATACAAGAAATAGGCGAAGAGGGAATATTCTACGATCGTAAAACCACTAAAGAGATAAAAGGAATGCGCTTTGATCCACGGATTCCAATAACCCGTATCCGTGAGAAAGCTCAGTATGCTATAAAGAAATATTACCCAGTATCCCCCTACCTTATTCCTTTTGTAGAACAAGATGAAAGCGAGAATGGGTAATACTCCTGAAAAGTAACTTATCGAATTTAGCAATACCTGATAGTTTCATCAAATATAAAAGGTATTAGCTTATAATCCAAGCATCTGGGAAGGCCTAGAGCAGCCAGGTCAGCCAGGAAGGCAGGCTCGTCGGGGTATTGTCGTTCCGGTCAGCAACGATCGCCCTTTCGCTGATCAGGCTGCCATTCCCCAATACCACGGTTTTCTTGACCAGGTCTTTCCCGTCGGCGTCGACGCCTACGTACACCAGGGTCTTTTGTCCTTTCTCGTTAATGCCATTGTAAAAACGCATACCGGCACATCCAGGCTGAGCAAGGATCTGTTCCAGGATATTCTTTCCCATCGTAAAAGCCTTGATCTCATTGGGGCACTCCTGATCGAAGGCCTTGATGAAGTCGGCAGCCAGCTCATGTGTGATCTCTTCGCCAATTGCAGCATAGTTCCTTTTGGTAAGTAGCTCTTTTTGTAACATACTAATGCGTTTTTAGAGGTTGTAAAATGTTAGTTTGTAAGGCTAAATAACCCCTAAAAAAAAAACTGAGCAACGGCCAAAATTTATGGTAAAATGCTTTAAATTGCCTGGAATTCAAGTCTGTATTGGGTTTCAGGGGATTTTACTAGGAGGTTTACTAGTCCAAAATAGAGTAGTTTCACGCTATAAAATGCGTATTTTTACTATCGCTAAAATGGGAAAAAGCCCTCGGAGAAATACTGGAGGCAAAAGATATTCACAAACAGAGGAGGGGTGTGGATAAACCTTGGGGATGGAATCGGGGAAGGCCAGGGTAATATTAATCCCTGATTTTTCGTTATATCATTCCGCGTAACCGGAAATTAAAGCTAAATTACCTCACACCGTGGTAATAAGGCTCCGGAAAGAGAAAAGTTGACTGATCTGATCCTATCAATCATCTCTTCTTACAAAAATAGCGGACCGTCACTTGTTTAACAAGAGCAGAACTGCCCGTTTTATCAAATGCGGAAAATACAGTTGGAGTCGTAAAAATTCTAGTTATACAAATAGTACTTCTTCGTTAACATAAATTAACACCTATACCTATTAATTCTACAAACCTGCCGGTATGACTGCTGAATTAGTTATCAAAGTATCGATCGCTGATGATCATAAGATTTTCCGTGACGGTATTAAAATGGCGCTGAAAAACAAGGAATATCTTAGAATTCTCTGGGAGGCCGAAGATGGGAAGGATCTGGTGCACAAGATGCAGATCAAACGACCGGACGTTTTATTGATGGACATCCGTATGCCCGAAGTCGACGGCATCAACGCTATCGGACTGCTACGTAAAGAATATGAGGATGTGAAGATCATCGTACTCACCATGTACGATGATCAGGAAATGATCTCCAAAATGATGGAAATGGGCGCCAATGCCTATCTTACCAAGACCACCGACCCCGACGAGATCTACCAGGCCATCCTCACCTGCATGAATGACGACTTTTA
>JAMFRX010000326.1 GCA_026224995.1 Puia dinghuensis | reverse complement strand
TGCTGTCGGGGCGATAGCCGCCTTTTTGTCCCAGCCCCATCATATACCTGGCCGCTTCTTTTTGAAAAGGGATGTGCATCACGATATCTTTAAGGTCGAGGTCCTGCAGGGCCGTCACCTTGACGGTATAGGACAGGAAGCCGTCGAATTCCAGGGAGGCGCTGACGTCCAGCCGCAATTCGTCGGCAGCGGAAGATGCCTGCCATTGTACCGTCCCGGGCGTTCTCTTCGTGAATTGCACCCCTTGGGATTTAAGCCGGATCTCTTTTCCATCGGACTGGCGGACAAAGTGGAAATGGATATTCTCTGCGAGCAGATTATTCGGTATCGACGTCATATCCGTCATTTCCGGCGAAAAAAAAGTCTGGATCTGCTGGGGAAATCCCTGGTTGCTCAACAGGACCGTCCTGCCCAGCAGGTTGATCAGGGTGTCGCCCTGGATGGTAAGAGGGGTATAGGGTGCTATGACGCTATTCTCCTGGGCCAGGGTGGAGTTGAGCCATTTGAGCCGGGTCATTTTTGCCGGGGTGCCTGCGCCGCCATCGGGCGCGACCCGGTTGCTAACGGCGATGGAAAGCTGTACGATCCGGGAGCTGCCGCCGGGTATGGCCACGGTGACGGAACCCGTATAGACCCCGGCAGGGGTGCCGGCGGGGATGTCGATGCCGCACCAAAGCGCCTGTATCTGCGCTTGCGGAACGCTTACCGTCTTCGTAAATGGTCTGCCTTCATAAGTGACACCGGAGGTGTTGATGCACGAGCTGCTGTCGGCAGGGATGGTATTGCCTGCGGCGTCCCTTAGCGTGCTGAATTGCAACCGGATGTCGTCGAGGGTCTGCAAGGCAAAGATGCCGAGCTGATAAGCGTAGTATTCACCCTTGTCGGCGCTGCCGGAAAAGGATAGCCCCTTCCTTATCCAGCGGTAGGGCAGGTCGTTTCGCATCCGGATGGGATGATCGCGGTCTTCGGGGAACACCAGGAAGGAGCTGCCGGGAAATTTGGCTTTCAGCCCGGCGGTTTCCCTGGCGGTGGCGATGACCTCCATGGGATAGAAGGTATTGAACGTATCGATGGATTGGATGGCGGTCACGGTACAGTTGACGGGTATCTTCTTATTCAGTGCATGGAGCCATTCGGCCGAAGCAGAGGTATCGGGCCGCCAGTAGGCGCCCTTGGGATAATTGCTGCGACCTTCATTTCGGTAAGGCAGGTAATAGACATAGTATACGCCCTTACCCGATCCCGGCTGGAAGAAGATCTCGCCGGATTCACGATCCGGCACGCCGGCTATGGCATTGGCGACACGGAAGCCGGTACGGGCATCCTGAATGATGATGCGGTGATCGGCTGGCGACATGCGCAACCTCCAGGGGATGATGACGTGGGCGACGGGGCCGGCGCCGTTAAAGCGTAGGGCGGCGCGGTGATTGCCGAGGGAATCGGCATTCCAGCAGCCGGAGCAGGATGTGTAGCTCACCGATTGCGCAGAGGCGGAGAGAGACAGGGCAACCGATAGCAATACGAACAAGTGCATCTTTTGCATGGGCCGAAGGTAAGGGATAATTTGGTCCTAATTTTTGAGGTATTAGGACTAAATTGGAGCAATATGAAGCCAAGGAACAGAGTGATCTTCTATATCAACAGGGGCGTGCATCTGCTGGACCTGGCGGGAGCGGTACAGGCCTTCTACGAAGCAGAGGAATATGGCCAGCCCTATGAGATTAGCTATATCTCCGAAGACCCCGGGCCGGTATGCTCGGCGGGCTTGCCATTCGCCGGAGTGATGCACTATTCAAGCCTGGAGATCGGGCCTGCCGACCTGCTGATCATCCCCGGCTTCGACCTGCGGTGGCTGGGCGACGCCAAAAAATCCCGGCTGAAGGCCTGGATGCGGAAGGCGGACAAGGCGCAAGCCACTATCTACTCCGTCTGCACGGGCGCCTTCCTGCTGGCGGAGGCGGGCCTGCTGGATGACAAAGAATGCACGACGCACTGGAAATATACGCTGCGCCTGCGCAAAGAATACCCGGCTCTGCGGGTGCTGACGGATCGACTGTTCGTCCGGTCCGGCAACATCTATACCAGCGCGGGAGTGACCACCGGCCTGGACATGGCCTTGTTCCTGCTGGAGGAAAGGCATGGGCCGGAATTCGCCTATAAGGTCGCCCGCGAGCTGGTCGTTTACATCCGGCGGGACGGCAGCGAACCACAGGAAAGCATCTACCTGCAATTTCGTGCGCATGTGAACAACGACATCCACGCCGTGCAGGATTGGATCGTCCGCCATCTGGAGAAGAAGGTCAGCATCGGGGAGCTCGCGGCATTGATCTATACCAGTCCGAGAAATCTCACCCGGCTTTTTAAATCCACCACCGGCATTACGGTCGGACAATATCTGGAAAAGCTGCGAGTGGAAAAAGCGCTGCATCTGCTGCGTCAGCACGCCAAGATCGGAAGCATCCCGCGGGAATGCGGACTGCAGAGCACCAACCAGCTGAGGCATATGCTGAAGAAACATACGGGGCGGCTTCCAAGCGAGCTTACGCCGAAATGAAACCGGCCGCCAGCCAATCTGCAAGACGCCGACTACGACGGCGGCCCTGATTGTCCCAATACTACGCTTATCTGTCCTCCCCTTTGCTCACGGATGGCATTAGCTTTACAAAAAAAGCTATGCGAACTCTTTTGATCCTGCTGGCGCTATCTTGTCTTCACCCCGGACGCCTGTTTGCGCAGGGACAGACCTCCGTCCCCGCGGACAGCACCGGTTATTTCTGCGGCATCTGCGGCGGCGCCTGCGATACCATGACCTTCACAAAACCCGGGGTGTGCCCACATTGCGGGATGACCCTGATAAAACAAACTTTTGCAGAAAGGAGGGAAGTAATGAAAAACTATACACATCAAATGACAGTCTGTTTTTATTTGCAGGACGGCGTAGAAGTGCTGGATTTCGCCGGTCCCATGGAAGTATTCTCTTATGCCGGCTTTCGGATCTTCACCGTATCACGGAAGAAGGACCCCATCACCACGCAGGGCATTCTGAAGATCATGCCCGAGTATAGCATCGAAGATGCTCCTCCGGCCGACATCCTGGCCTTCTTTGGCGGCAACGCCAGCGCAGCGGCGGGCGATGCCGGCCTCATCTCCTGGATCGACGGCAGGCGGGCCGCTACCAGCTATTTCTTCTCCGTATGCACGGGGGCCTTTATCCTGGGCAAGGCCGGCATATTGGACGGCATGAGCGCCACAACCTTTCATTCGAGCATTGAGGCGCTGCGGACCGCCCTACCCCGGACCAAGGTGCTAGCCGGGGTCCGGTTTGTGGATAACGGGCATGTGATCACTACAGCCGGTATTTCTGCGGGCATAGACGGGGCATTGCATCTTGTCAGCCGGTTAAAAGGTGAGGAAGTAGCAAAGGAAGTGGCGGCGTATATGGAATATGACAAATGGGTGCCAAATCAAGGCCTTGTAGTAGCGAAGTAAATAATTATTTGGGCTATATTTGCAAACACTTCACTCAAATGGTGGAGTATTATACAAATGTCACCTATCGCTATTTACCACGAACATCCTGATTGGTTCAAGCCCTTATTCCAGGAGCTTGACAACAGGGGCATCCCATACACCCGGCTAAACCCGGCTGCCCATCAATTCGCCATCGAAGCGCCGGCTCCCGACTACTCCCTATTCTTCAACCGGATGAGCCCATCCGCCTATTTGCGGGAAGGGGCACAGGGTATTTTTTATACCCTCAACTACCTCAGGTATCTCGAATACCATAGGATCCCAACGGTCAATGGCTATAAGGCATTCGTCTTTGAAACGTCGAAGGCCTTACAACTGGAACTGATGCAGTCCCTGGGTGTCAAATATCCGAAATCGCGGGTCGTGAACCATGCTTCCAAACTGGTAGAAGCTGCGGAAGGGCTGCGTTTTCCGGTGGTCGTCAAGGCCAATATCGGCGGCAGCGGCGCGGGCATCACCAAATATAGTACACTTGAAGACCTGCGCGAGGCGGTGGCATCCGGAGACATGAGCTTCGGGGTCGACCATACGG
>JAMFRX010000325.1 GCA_026224995.1 Puia dinghuensis | reverse complement strand
GGGCTGAAGGAGCTGAGAGCATTGCTGGGGCCTACGGTGCCAGTGCTGCTGCCTGCAGGACTGGTGCTGGTTCCTCCGGCGGAGGTCCAGGTTCCACCGGTAAAATGAGCCACTACAAGGGTGCTGGGGGTTATGTGGTTGATGGTCTTCCGGGCATCGTTCCATTTGAGGGTGACCTGCGCGGAGACTGCACCCGCGGTTTCGCTGAGGTTCCACCATTCGGCGCCGGAAATGCCGTTGGGGACCAGGGGCACGGTCGTCGTATAGGTCCCATAGGGACTACCGGTATAGAGTACCTGAAAATCTGCCGCCCCCGTAAGGCCGGAAATGGCCAGATCGGCAGTATGGGTGCCGTCGCCTATGGGGTAGTCGAAGTCGGTGGCGCCGCTCTTGGTGGTATAGCCGATGATGTGGTGCGTGGCGTCGTAGCCGGTGTAGGCCGAGCCGGGATAGAAATAGACGTCCTGAGTGTTGGTGCCGCTGGTGATCTCGCCGGTCGTAAAGGCGAGGGTGCCGCCTGTGCCGTCGCCGATGGATAGCCGGTTGCTCAGCGTGAGGCCGGCCGCATTGCTCAGCGTGAGGTTGAAGCTTCGGTAGGGGGCACTCCCGCTAAGGGCCTGCACCGTAGTCCCGTCCAACACGGTGGTCCCGCTGCCGGAGGGCATAGAAGGCTGGCTGTTGGTAAGATTGCCGGTGATGTACACTGTTCCATTGTTCTGCCAGGCGCCGCCGGCAGTGTTGGTGAAGGCGCTGTTGACATACAGCACACCGGTATTGGCGACAAAGAAGGTGCCGTTGTTGTAGAATTGGGCATGACCGCCGGTGAAAGCGAGGCCGGCGAACAGGCATAGCAGCAGATGTCTCATTTCTTACGGTTTAAGCGTTTAGGCCGGCGGTTAGTCCACTACTTTGTAGTGCAGCCGCCAGCCCTTGAAATTATTTTCTTCATTGGTGATAAACCAGATCAATACCGATTCGCCCCAGCTTGTGACGGTGGGCGGCAGCTTGTGACCCGAGAAGATGGCCAGGATCGGGTCCTTGGTGCTGTTACCGCTGAAAATGTATACCTGGTCGATTTTCGGCTCCGTGTCGAACTGTTCGAAATTCAGCAGGAGCTTCTTTCCCGCAGGAGCCGTGAGCTGCCACTTACAATCGTTCCTGCCAGTGTAGTTCGCTTCGCCGCTGCCGTCTTCAATGGTTCCTTCGGCCGTAGCGGTCACGGGGATGGTGCCGCCGCAGTAGAAGGCGCTGGAGTCGATGGTCATGGCGGAGTAATACCACCAGGGGCCGGCGGCATGGGCCGCGGCTCCACCCGCGGCGCGATACAGATACAGGGAGTCGGCGACGGCTACAAACGGATAGTTGAGCTGGCGGCCGTGGACAAGGGTGTCTATGCTGCGGCCATCGCGAAAGAGGGTCAGGCGGACATTGGGCAGTTCTTCGCCTGCGGGGGGCTGCAGCAGGAATTTGATGCCCGGATAGCGCCCGGCGGGCACTATCCTAACGGGGATATTTAGTTGCAGCGTGTGAAGGTCGATGAAACCCTGCGGCTGGAGGTGGGCCGGGGTGGGGCCTCCGGGGACATGGCCTTCGGCGATATGGCCACCGGATGAAGCCGTCGCGTTTTGCGCCGGCAGCGCTTTCCGGATGGCGGCGACGTTGACGAGACCGGCGCCGAGGTCTCCCGCATACAGCGGATTGAGGCTTTCCAGGGGCGTGGCGGTATTCTTGAGCAGGTGCTCTATGGCGGCGGGGGAGAGGTTTGGCCAACCGGCCCGGATGGCTGTCACTATTGCGGCTACTACGGGTGTTGCCGCCGAAGTCGCGGAGAGCCATGCTCCTGGTGTGCGTCTATAAGGGTCGTAGGTGAGCAGCGAATCGCCGGGCGCGCTGATGTCGACAAAGGGTCCATAGTTGGAGACCGGGAGCTTTCGCCCTTCCACGGTAGTGGCGGCGACGTTAATGACGGCGGGGAAGGCGCCAGGGTATAGGGGTTCGAGGGAATAAAAGTTCCCGGCCGCTGCGATGATCAGGATTCCGCGGGCCTGCGCCTTCGCCAGGATAGCCTTCTCTTCGGGCGAGATGACGGGGCCGGACCAGCTGCAGATGATGACATCGGCCTTTTGCTCTATGGCATATTCGATGCCCTTGTAACCCTCCATCAGGTAGTTGTTGAGGTGACCATCGGCGACTGCCTTTACCGGCAGGATCGAAATACCGGTGGGGTCGCCTGCCGACAGCTGGCTTAATACCTCCCAGAAAACGCCCAGCACACGGGTGCCGTGCGATTCTTTGTCGACTACTGACTTGGCGGGACGCACGTCCTCATCGTTATCGCCGAAGTCCCAGCCGGTGTAGTCGTCCGTTTTGCCGTTGTGGTCGTCATCAATGTCGTTGCCGGGGATGTCGGCCATGTTATGAGCGATGCTGCCTGCCCAAAGGGGGTTGTCGATGTCGAATCCGTCGTCGATGATGGCTACTTTCACGGGGTGGCGGAAGGTGGCGAAGTGCGCACTCTCACTCAGGCCTATGAGCTGCCAGGAGCGGTCGTTGGCAGATGCCGGGCGGAGCTGGGAATCGACCGCGGGCAGGGCCACTGGCGGCTGGACCCCCGGCGGTTCGGCCACCGGACGCGGCCGCTCGGCCACGTTGGGCTGTGCAGCCGCCGGGTAGGGAACCGACAGCATAATGCAGGCGGCCATCAACAGCAGTGTTGTCCTATTCATGGATTAATGGGTAAAGGTCTTTGATTCGGTGCCGCCGGACTGGCCGATCACATAAGGCGAGAGCCCCGCGCCTTGTCCCATGCCTACCACCACGCGGCCCCGCAGGTCGGGAAGGGCGAAGGTGCTCGTGCCGTTGCCGCCATACTGCGTACCCAACAGGCTGAACAGGGCCGAATTGGAAGCGATGCTAAAGATAGAGCCGTCGCAGGAGGCGAAGCCCTGCGGTGCGAAGTTGGCGCCCATCAGGTAGATCTCGCCCAGATAGGGTAGATTGGCGGCGTTTCGGGAAGGATAGATACCGCTTATGCCGATCACATAATTATTCACCAGGTAAGGTTGGTGATTGTCGACGGTGACGGTGAAATGCTGCACGGCGGGTTGGGTGTTCACCCAGTTGGCGCCATCCCAGGTGAGCAGGTCGCCGACATGGGTGCCGGGGTTGAGCTGCACGTTGTTCGTAGCCACGGCCAATGGCGCGGCGGCCGTGAGCGGACCGGTGGCCGCTACCGTATTCCAGGCGCTGCCTGTCCAGGCCATTTGCGTTCCCGTGGTGGCATCGATGACGATCATGCCCATCTCCGAGGGGCCGAGCATACCGGAGAGGGTCGTCTGCTGCGCGGCCGTCAGGCGGGGGAAGAGGACACCTTTTTGCGTGCTTGTAATATCCAGGACGGCATGGGTGTCGGGCGTGGTAGTGCCGATGCCAATGGACGTCTGGGCGGATGCCCGGCCAATGCAGGCAAAGAGCACGACTAACGCCGCCGAACAAATGATGACGATCTTTTGCATGTGATTAATTTTAACGGGTAAGGGTATTCGTTTCTGTGCCGCCTGTTTGTGCAAGGACATAGGTGGAGAGGCCCTCGCCACTGCCCATGTGCACGGGAGTCCTGCTCTGCAGGTTGGGGAGGGCGAAAGTAGTGACGCCATCGCCGCCATAAAAGGTCCCTATCAGGGCGAACATCGCCTGGTCCTGGCTGATGGGCAGCAGCTGGCCGTTGCAAAGGGCCCAGCCTGTGGGCGGGAAATTAAAGGCGTAGAGGGCGATCTCGGTCAGGAACGGGGTGTTGCCGTTCTGAGAGGGAAAGACGCCAGTCAGCGCGATACAATAATTGAGGGCCAGATAGGGCTGGCGGTTGTCAACGCTGATGGAAAAATGCTGGGTAGCTGGCTGCATATTCACCCAGTTGGTGCCGTCCCAGGTGATCAGATCGCCCACGCTGGTACCGGCATTGAGGGCAATCGTGTTGACGCTGCTTATGGACAGAGGGCTGGTGGCCGTGACGGACAAACCCGAGGCGTCCTTCCAGGCGCCTCCGGTCCAGTAAACGGGTTTGCCGGTGACGGCATCGGTCACGAGCATCCCCACCTGCCCGCTGGTGAGCGTGGCGGCCAGCGTGGCTTGCTGGGCCGCGGTAAGGCGGGGCAGGAGCACGCCTTTTTGCGTGGACTCGATGTCCAGAATGGCGTGGGGATCAGGCGTAGTGGTCCCGATGCCCGTTTGCGCACCGGCGGACTGCCGGCCGAGGAGGACTATCGTTAAAAACAGAAAAGTAGAGATCGATCGCATATAAATAAGATTTAAGAATGATTTAATGAGCGATGGTGCTGGACTCCGTGCCGCCATTGGCGCCCTGTATGAAATTGCTAAGACCCGGCCCGTTGCCCGCGTCGAGCGATACCCGGCCTTGCAGGTTGGGGAGTTGGAAGTTCGTCGTCCCGTTCCCGCCATAGTTGGTTCCTAACAGAGAGAAGAGGGCGGTGTTCTGACTGATGGCCAGGAGCTGCCCATTGCAAAGGGCCCAGCCGTTGGGTGCAAAATTGAAGGGGAACAGCTGGATCTGGCTCACAAAGGGCTGGGAGTCGCTGCGGGCAGGGAAAATGCCAAACATCGAGATACAATAGTTCAAGGCGATATAAGGCTGGCGGTTGTCTACGGCGATGCTGAAATGCTGGGTGGCGGGCTGCATATTCACCCAGTTGGTGCCGTCCCAGGTGATGAGATCGCCCGCCATTGTCCCGGCGTTGAAAGATACCTGGTTGGTGGAGCTCACGGTCAGCGGGGTAACGGCGGTGAGATTGCCCGCCGGAACGAAGGCCGTGCCGCTCCAGCCCATGAGGTGGCCAGTGGTGGCGTCGGTCACGAGCATGCCTGCTTCGCCCGCGGTTAGGGCGGCGGCCAGCGTAGCCTGCTGCGCGGTGGTAAGCCGGGGGACGAGCACACCCTTGGTGGTCGAGGCGACGGTGAGGATGGCGCCCGGGTCCGGCGTAGTGGTGCCGATAGCGATCTGACCGAAGGCCGTGCGGACGAAGAAGAAGGCCGCGAGGAGCAGCGATAGTTTTGGGAATGACAATGTCATAGACACTCAATTTTTAGGACCAGTGAATAGAAAAATACGGGTAAGAGAAATTGGCTTTCAAGCTTTTCGCGTATGAAAAGATTGGCTACGACCAGGTGGAGATGGATCAAAAGTATATAATACTTTGAGACTTCCATATTTTTTACACGGGTATTCCTCCGGAACCGACAGACGACGGTAAGGGATCGACGAACGGCAGAGTGAATACGATCCGTACGCTCCGAAATCGTAAATTTACGTCATGAGCCCATCCACCATCACGTATCTGGTCTTCGGCATCGTGTTATTACTGGCTGTCACGTTCGATCTGGGTCTGCTGAGCAGGAAGGGCGCAACGATCACGATCAAAAGAGCGCTGTTCCAGACGGCATTCTGGGTGGGACTGGCGATGGCCTTCTTTGTCTTCATGTGGTATGAGGACGGGCATAAGACCGCCCTGGAATATTTCAGCGCCTATCTCATGGAGTGGAGCCTCAGCATCGATAATATCTTTGTGTTCATCCTCATCTTCTCCTTTTTCCGGGTAAAACCCGCCTATTATGCGCGGGTGCTGCTGATCGGCATACTGATGGCGATCTTCCTGCGGGTCATCTTTATCACGGTGGGTATCGCGCTGGTGACGCGGTTCCACTGGCTGCTGTATGTCTTCGGCGCGATCCTGGTATACACCGGTATTACCATGTTCATCTCGGACCACGAAGCGGAGATGGATGTGGAGGACAACCGCGTCTACAAGTTCCTGAAACGGCTGCTGCCGCTGACGGGCAGCGACGGCGGCGGCCGGATGCAGGTAGTCATAGACGGGAAGCGACGATTTACGACCCTGTTCGTGGTCGTGGTGCTGCTCGCGACAACGGATATCGTGTTCGCCATAGACTCCATCCCGGCGGTATTCGGCATCACCCATCAGACGGTAGTCATCTATACTTCCAATATCGTCGCGGTGCTGGGCCTGCGTTCCCTTTTCTTTTTGCTGCGTGGAGCTATTGACGAGTTCTCGCACCTGCAGCAGGGGATAGCGGTAGTGCTGGTCTTCGTGGGGTTAAAGATGCTGGTGGAATATTTCGACGTGCAGATACCGGTATATATTTCATTGCTGGTGATACTGGTCTGCATCGCCGGCGGCATCGCTTATTCAATGTGGGTGAACCGCAAAAAAGGAGGGAAAAATGGAATATAGTATGCGCTATATCGGCGAAGTGATCGGCGGGCGATGGCTGCAGCTCCACGGCGACCAGGCGATCGGACAGCTGCTGCTCGACAGCCGCCGGCTGATCTTCCCGGCGGACTCGCTGTTCTTCGCCCTCAAGGGACCACGGCGGGATGGGGGCAGGTTTGTCGCCGAGCTTTACAAGCGGGGTGTCAGGAATTTCGTGGTGGAATCCTTACCTTCTATCGATTCCCTCCCCGAAGCCAATATCCTCGTCGTCCC
>JAMFRX010000324.1 GCA_026224995.1 Puia dinghuensis | reverse complement strand
TGCAGTTCACCGTCTCCATCACCCTGATCATCGGGACCATTCTAGTCTTCCGCCAGATCGGCTAGGCCAAGAGCCGGCCGGTGGGCTATGACCGGGAAGGGCTGATCACCATCAATATGACCACGCCGGAGATCTTTGGGCATTATGAGGTGATGCGCAACGACCTGCTGAAGACGGGGGCCGCGGTCGACATGGCGGAATCATCGAGTCCCGCTACCGATATCTGGTCGAACCAAATAGGATTCGACTGGAAGGGGAAAGACCCCAGCTTCGTTCCGCTGTTCGACGTCACGGCCTGTACCTTCGACTTCGGCAAGACGATAGGGTGGAGCATTAAGGAGGGCAGGGATTTCAACAGAGCTTTTATCACCGACAGCGGTGGATTGATTTTGAACGAGGCGGCGGTAAAGCTCACGGGGCTGCCGCATCCGGTGGGTGAGATCATCCACTGGAACGACAAGGATCACAAGGTCATAGGGGTCGTGAAGGACATGGTGATGTCGTCGCCGTATATGCCTATCCAGCCGGGCATCTTCTTTTTGGATTATGGCTGGCAGAGTGTTATCACCGTCCGGCTGAACCCTGCTATGACTGCCCAGGCAGCATTGAGTGCCCTGGAGCCTGTCTTCAAGCGTTACAATCCCGGCAGCGCTTTCGAATATAGCTTTGTCGACGAAGACTATGCCAAGAAATTCTCGGACGAGAAGCGGATCGGCAGCCTGGCCAGCGTTTTCGCGGGGCTGGCCATTTTTATCTCCTGCCTGGGCTTGTTCGGTCTGGCCAGCTTTGTCGCCGAGCAGCGGACCCGGGAGATAGGCGTTCGGAAGGTGCTGGGCGCTTCGCTGTTCCATCTCTGGCAGATGCTGTCGACGGATTTCGTGCTGTTGGTGCTCATCTCCTGTGGGATCGCCATTCCCCTTGCCTGGTATTTCCTGTATCAATGGCTGCAGCAATATGAGTACAGAACGCCGATGTCGTGGTGGGTCTTCGCGGCGGCCAGCGCCGGCGCGCTGGCGATCACGCTGCTCACGGTGAGCTATCAGGCCATCCGGGCGGCGTTGATGAACCCCGTGAAGAGCCTGAGGACCGAGTGAGGCATCCGGGCTTACCCGGAGAAATGGTATCTTCGCCGGCTATGCATCCCGACGAATTCTGGGCTTTACTGAGGAAGCAGGTGGGGGAGACCGACCTGCTGCAATGGACTTCGACGGTATTCGGCGTGGCCGAAGTCTTGCTGGCGCGGGTGAACAATATCCTGCTCTATCCCGCGGGCATCATCAGCTCCGTTATAGCCAGCTATCTCTTATACAAGGTGAATCTTTTTGCGGATGCTACGCTCAACGGCTATTATGTGGCGATGAGCATTTATGGCTGGTGGTACTGGCAGAAAAAGAAAGACGAGCCGCCGGTGCCCATCTCCTGGACCAGCCGCAGGGAATGGCTCGTCGTGGCGGGTATCGTCGTAGGTGGCTTTCTCCTATTGTATGTGCTGCTGCGCCGGTATACCCCTTCTACCGTTCCGGGCTGGGATGCCTGGGTAAGCGCTACGGCCTGGGCCGGCACCTGGATGCTGGCGAAGCGAAAGATCGAGAACTGGGTGGTGCTCAATATCTCCAACCTTTTTGCCATTCCGCTGCTCGTATACAAAGACCTGCCGTTATTTGCCGCGTTGACCGTCGTCTTGTTCATCGTCGCCGTAGCCGGTTTCTTCGATTGGCGCAAGCGGTATAAACTGCAGGCCGCATGATCCCGCCGCCTTCCACCTTTCTCCCTGACGGCGCTGCCGCGCTGATCCGCGCCCATGCGGCGGAGGCAGAGGCCCTGGGCCAGCTGCATCCAGCTATCCTGGAGCTCGTCTATGAGCGGCAATGGTTCCGTGCCATGGTGCCGGCGCGCTATGGCGGTCTGGCTTTGCCGTTACCCCAGATGGTGAGGCTGGAAGAGGGCCTGAGCTGGGCGGACGGGTCGGTAGGCTGGACCGTCACCCTGTGCAGCGGGGCGGGGTGGTTCACCGGGTTCTTCCCGACCGGGTCCTTCGATGAGCTGTTCAGTGACAGGCAGCTATGCATTGCCGGCAGTGGGGCCGCCAGCGGCCATGCAGACAGGACGAGGGCTGGCTACCGCGTCAGCGGCCGCTGGGATTATGCCAGCGGGGCGATGCATGCCACGGCATTTACGGCCAACTGTCTTATCAGGGATGGGGATGTTCCTGTGCCGGATGGGGAAGGGAAGCCCCTGGTGCGGCCTTTTCTTTTCAAGCGGGAAGAGGTAACCATTCATGCCGACTGGAATGCCGTAGGGCTGGCGGCCACGGGCAGCCATGGGTTCGAAGTTGACGGACTGGAATTACCGGCCGGGCGGGAATTCAGGATCGGGGCCGGGGAATCGGCGGATGGCCATCCCCTCTACCGGTATCCTTTTGTGCCTTTGGCGGAAGCCACGCTGGCGGCCAACAGCAGCGGCATGGTCCTGCATTTTCTCGACTGCTGTGCGACCGTGTTCTCCAG
>JAMFRX010000323.1 GCA_026224995.1 Puia dinghuensis | reverse complement strand
GAGATTCATAAAGTTGATACAGGCCAGCAGCAGCACAAATAAGCCGATGATCCCAAACATCCGGACGAATTGTATCGTTCCGCCGACATTCTTGCCGCCAACCCAATCCCCGTAAAGGTGCCAATTGCTCATGGGATCGAGCAGGACTTCCGGCTTGTCCTTGCGGTCATGCCCGTTCAACTCTCCCTTTACCTTGGCCTGCATTACCGCCAGATCCGCCTTGTCCTGCTCCACCAGGGCCAGCGCCTGTGGATAAGAAGCCGTATAACCCGTCAGCTTAAAATACCCCGAAGAAACGATCTTCTCTATCAGCCGTCGGGATGTCGTCGAATGATCATTGTCGGCGACGGCAATGGCGATATTCCTTACGGAATAGTCGGCCGCCAGCGGCAGCAGGATCAGCTGTATCAGCGGCGCCAGCAGCAAGGTCCGCATCAGCTGCCTGTTGCGCAGCAGTTGGCGAAACTCCTTATCCAGTAAGAACCATAATGTCTTCATTGCAATCTGATTTTAAAGTTGCGCAGGCTGATCGCGAAAAGCGCCGTACACATCCCCGCCAGGATCAGCGTCTCCTTCCATACGGCCCCAAACCCAAGTCCCTTCAGCATCACTCGTTTGATGATAATGAAATACCAGCGCGAAGGCACTAAGTTGGAGATCACCTGCAGCGGTAGCGGCATATTCTCTATGGGAAACAGGAAGCCCGTCAGCAGCATCGTCGGCAGCATCATCCCCATTAGCGAACCCATCATCGCCGCCTGCTGCGTCTTGGCGCTTATCGATAGCAGCAGCCCGATGGACAGACAGGTAAGGATGAATAAGATGCTGCAGCTAACCAGCAGGACTATGCTGCCTTTTACCGGCAGGTCCAGGAAGATATCGCTTAGCAGCAGGATGATAAAGAGGTTCACGATGGATATCAGCAGGTTCGGCGCCAGTTTCGATATGATGATATACACCGGCTTAAAAGGCGAGACCAGCAGGATCTCCATCGTGCCCAGTTCCTTCTCCCGAACGATAGCCACAGAGGTCATCATCGTGCACACCAGCATCAGCACCAGCGCCATCACCCCCGGCACGAAATTTGGCGCGCCGCGCAGCTCAGGGTTGTACAGCATCTGCATCTCCGGTACGATCTGCATCGGCTGCGGGGCATTGCTCGCCAGCTCGGCATTGTAGTCCGTCACGATCTGCTCGAGGTAATTGGTGATGGTCGTAGCCTGGTTGGGGTCCGAAGCATCTGCGATCACCTGAAGCGTCGCCTTACCCGTATGGATCAGGTCATCTCCAAACCCCTGGGGGAAGATCACCGCCATCTTGATATCCCCACGTTTGAAGGCGGCGTCCAGCTGCTGGCCGCTGGCCAGGCTCCGCCGGATATCAAAGTAATGGCTGGACTCTATCTTCCCGATAAGCCGCGTCGTCACCGCATCTTTGGAATAATCCACCAACGCTATCCGCGAGTCCTTGATCTCATTCGACAAGGCAAACCCGAACAGCACGATCTGTGCTATCGGCAGCCCAAACAGCATCAGCAGCGTCTTCCGATCCCTGAACACATGCAGGAACTCCTTGCGGATAAAAGTGAGTAGTTGCTTCATTTAATTCCCTTTGGTGCCCTTACGGGCGGCTTCCTGTCAATCTCCTGTACGTTTAGCTTTTCTCGCCAGCTCATAAAACACATCCTCCATGCTCCCGCTCCCATACTGCCGTTTCAACCCTGCCGGGCTGTCTAATGCGGCGATCACCCCGTCCACCATGATGGAAACCCGGTTGCAATATTCAGCCTCGTCCATATAATGTGTCGTCACGAAGATGGTGACCCCCTTGTCGGCCGCGGCATATATCAGGTCCCAGAACTGTCGTCGTGTCACCGGGTCTACCCCGCCCGTAGGCTCGTCGAGGAACACGATCTCGGGATCATGCACGATGCTAACGGAGAATGCCAGCTTCTGCTTCCAGCCCAGCGGCAGTTCCCTGACCAAAGTCTTCGCCTCGTTCTGTAGTCCTAACTCATCCAGCAACACCCGCGTCTTTTCACGGATGGTCGGCCGGCTCATGCCGTAGATACCCGCATAGAAGCGGATATTCTCGCTCACCGTGAGGTCGTCGTACAAGGAAAACTTCTGGCTCATATAGCCGATATTCCGTTTGATCTTTTCAGTCTGTGTATAGACGTCGAACCCCGCGATGGTCGCCTTGCCCGAAGATGGCGCCAGCAGCCCGCACAGCATCCGCATCGCCGTGGTCTTCCCGGCCCCATTGGCCCCCAGGAACCCAAAGATCTCTCCCTTCCCGACCTCGAAGCTCAGCTCATTGGCCGCGATGAACGAGCCAAATCGTTTAGTGAGCTTGTCCGTGGTGATGACCGTGTCCATGGTTAATTTTTTAATAGATTGATAAAGCAATCTTCTATCCCCGGAGTGATCTTTTCCATCCGCACATCTTCCAGCCCCTTGGCCCGTAAATAGGGTAGGAGCCCGCTTGCCTCCCCCTGACCGCCCGCCGCGCTCTTCCCCTGGCCGTCTGCCACGACCGCCCCCTTAAACGTCACATGCAGCGCATCCCCAAACGCAAAGCAGCTATCTGTCCCCTCATATCCTCTTACCTCCTTCAGCAACCTGTGCGTATTAGCCGCATGAACCGCAAACAGCTCTACAGGGAAATTCCGTATGATCCCTTCCGGTTCATCGACCGACAGAATGCTCCCTTTCTGAATAAGTGCTATGCGGTCGCACCGCGTGGCCTCGTCCATATATGGCGTAGACACCAAAATGGTGATCCCTTCATTCTTCAGCCGCCCCAGCATCTCCCAGAACTCCTTGCGGGATACGACGTCTACCCCAGTCGTCGGCTCGTCGAGAAAAAGGACCGCGGGCTTATGGATCAGCGCGCAACACAAAGCCAGTTTTTGTTTCATGCCTCCCGATAGTTTCCCTGCCCTGCGGTCCTTAAAAGGCTCAATCTGCTGGTAGATATCTTTTATCAGGTCGTAGTTGGCTTCTATGGTCGTTCCGAATACGGTAGCGAAAAAGTGCAGGTTCTCTTCTATGGTCAGGTCCTGGTAGAGGCTAAACCTGCCCGGCATATAGCCCACGCTGTTCCTGATCTTCACATAATCTTTCACCACGTCGAAGCCATTCACCGTCGCCGTTCCCTTGTCCGCCAGCAGCAGCGTGGTCAGGATACGGAAAATGGTCGTCTTCCCCGCGCCGTCGGGACCTATGAGGCCAAAGAGCTCGCCTGGCTTGACCTCCAGGCTGACTTCCTTTACCGCTTCTACTTGCCCCTTGTTATATGTCTTGGTGATCTTGTCCAGCGTGATCATGGTCTAAAATTTTACCTCCCCATACATGCCCAGTTTCAGGTAGCCGTCGTTCTTCACATGGATCTTCACGGCATACACAAGATTGGCCCGCTCGTCCCTCGTCTGGATGGTCTTCGGCGTAAACTCGCTCTTGTCGGAGATCCAGTACACTTGTCCCGGGTATTCACGGTATTGGTCCGCGCCTTCGTCCGAATATACTTTTACGGCCTGCCCCAGCTTCACCTGCGTCAGCTGTGAACCCGTCACATAAGCCCGCAGGATCAGGGTGTCCAGGTTTGCGATCTTATAAAGCGCCTTGCCCATCGTCGTCATCTCGCCTTGCAGCGCATACTTGGTCAGCACAGTCCCTTTTATGGGATTGATGATCTGCCCCTTGTCTATCTGGTCTTGTATCTGTGCGGCCGACTTTTCCAATGGCGCCTGCTCGCTGTAGACCGTTCGGTTCTGCGTGGCGATATTGCTGTTGTCGAGCGCTATCTGCTGCTTGCTGACCGCTATCTGCTTCTGTAGCTGATCGATGGCGGAATTGATGTCGTCCAGCTGCTTCTGCGTCGCCGCATCGGCCTTCAGCAAGTTCTCCGTCCGTGTCTTTTCCCTTAGCTGCTGCGCCAGCTGCGACTCCTGCACGGCTAGCTGGCGTTGTACGAGCTCCCTCTGTGGCTGTGGATTAGTCGTCTTATCTCTCAAGGCGCCAATCGTCGCTTCCACCTGTTGCTTCTGCAAGACGGTATTCGACATATCGATACTCCCCACTTTCAATCCCTTGCCCAGCGTGTCGCCCTCTTGCACGGGGAAAAGAATGATCTTCCCGCTCTGCTCTGCCGATACGATCACTTCGTCCGACTCGAAAACGCCGGAAGCGTCCGTTACGATCTTGTGCTGGTTACAGGCCGCAGAAAGGACGACGATACCTATGCCCCAAAAAGATAACTTTCTCATTGTATATGTTATTTTGTCAATTGCCTGATGTTGTTTGCCCCCTCAGTTCCCTCCTGTCGTCTTATAATTATACTGCGTCAGCAGCAGCTGCATCTCATGCACCACCCGATCCTGCCTCGCCTGCGCCGCCGCATTCACATCCAACAGATAATCATTGGCAGAGATCACCCCATTCTGAAGCTGTACCGCCGAGGCCTTGCTCACCGACTCTCTTAGCCGAACGATGTCCTCGTCGGACTGCATAAGCTGCCGGTATTTTCGGATATCCGCATTCTCCTGATGCATGGTCTGCCGGGTATTGAACAGGAAGGTGCCCTGTTGCGCCTTCACCATCTCCTGTTATTGGCGCTGATCAGCCTGTCCTTTTTATAGGTATAGGACCCGCCGATGGTCCAGCTGAGCCGTAGGCCCGTGAGGTAATAGGCATTCCATTGGGTGCTCAGGAAGTTCACCGGGTTTGGCTTTCCATATCCCCCCTGAAAAAATGCGCTCAGCTGGGGATAGAGGTTCATGCGTGTCAGCCTCAGCTGCTCGTCATAGGACTTCAATTCAAGGTCGTAGGCCCTCAGTTCCGGCCGGGAGATCGAGTCGGTAGACGTCGGTGCTTCCGGCCTTTCCAAAAGGGTAGTGCTGTCGATTGGCTGGTTGATAAAAAGGCTCAGCATATCCGTATAGGCCAGCCTCGAGGCGCTGAGCTCTACGCTGTGCTGCTCGGTCTTCAGCAGCTCCGCCTTCAGCTTGTTGAGGCTGCTGTTGAAATCCGTCCCGTTGCTGATCCTTGCTTCCACATTCGTGATCCCGGTTTGGATATCCTTGGCGGCCAGCTCATTTTGTTCCAGCTGTCCCTCTATCAGCAAGGCGCCAAAATACAGCTGGTTCACCCTGTCCTTCAGCTGGTAGAGGTCCGTGTTCAGGTTCTCCTCCTGCAGGTCGGCGTCCGTCCTGCTGATCTCCCGTTTTTGCTTGTTGATCCCGAAACCCGTGAGCGTCTGCGAAACCTCGCCATATAGTTTATACTGGTCTTTCGGCACGGTGGGTATGTTGATCGTCTGGCCCGCTATCGGCGGAATATCTATCCGCGTGATGTCGCTCTGATACGTGCCCGTCCCTTCTACGTCCAGCTGCGGGTAAACGCCCTTGGCGACATTGGCGATGGTATACTCCCGCGTCTTCCGGATGAGCGCCCGTTGCCGGGTCAGAGGGTAATTGGCCTCGGCGAGCCGATAACACTGGTCCAGCGTCAGCCGCACCTGGTCCTGCATCGGCCGCGTCTGGGCCTGCGCATACCCGGTCCCGCAATATAGCAGTACCGCGATTGCCATTCCGATCTTCCGCTTAAACATAATTTATTATTTTGATTTAATCATTTGATTAATTCCTAAGCAAAAAAAACCCATTATTTTTCCCCGCCAGGCGGCAATAGCATCATCTTGATCCACATGGGCACCAGTTTCTTTCTTTCCTGCATCAGCGCTTCGAATTTCTCGTCCGTTACCCCCGTCACCCGCTGCAATATTGGCTTCGACACGAAGGGGAACACCGTAAGACCCACCAGGTTCGCAATGAAATGAAACGGGTCCAAAGCAACCTTCCCCTCCATTTTCGCTGCCTGCAGCTGTTGAAAGAACTTGCTCCGCGTAGGGCCTACCTCTTCATGGATCCTGGCCGCGATCTTCGACGGGTTATGCGTGATCTCGTTCAGGATGAATAGCGGCAGGTCGGGAAACTCCGTTAAAAAATCTATATAGGCCGACACGATCCGCACTACTCTTTCCTGCATCGTCAATGTATCGTCCACAAAATTCACCGTCATCCCCTGCAGGAAGCGCCGGAAGTTCTCCATCATCACCAGGTCGAACAGCTTCTGCTTGCTGCGGAAATAGTAGTTCAACAGCGCCAGGTTGATGCCCGCCTCTTCCGCGATGTCCCTGGTCCGCGTAGCGGCAAACCCTTTCTGTGTAAACAATTTCCGGGCAGCATTCTTGATCTTCTCTTCCGTAGAAGCCTCTTTATTTGCTTTCGCCCCTTTGCCCACGTTTGGCTCAGCACCCTTCGCCGCCTTCACCTTTTTGGCTGACCTCACCACTTTGGCCGGCTTTACGCCCTTGGCCGTTTTCCCTTTTGCCATACCACAAAAGTAAATGCATTTCCCGTTTAATCAAACATTTTAATCAAATGATTAAAAAAAACCTTTTTATCTTCATAATTACCAATCCCATTCAGTTGTCTTACAAACGCTTGTCATTCGTCATCCTCCTCGTCGCCTTCACGGTGACCCTCTTTTCCCGCTGCATGCACGGTACCGACACCGCCGACCCCCGCGGTGAAGCCTTCGCCGGCGGCAAAGCCTGCCTCCAGTGTCACAAGGACGTCGCCAACGACTACCTGCATTCCGCCCATGCCATGACCTCGCGCCAGGCCGACAGCAGTTCAGTGCTCGGTCCTTTCGGCCCCGGGCAAAATGAGTTCTCATATGGCCCGCATGGCAAAGTAGTCATGCAAAAGCGCGATACCGGTTTGTTCCAGGTAAAAGTAAACGGTGGCAGAGAAGAAGCTCATCGTTTCGACATCGCCATCGGTTCCGGCCGGAAGGCGCAAACATATTTATATTGGAAAGGCGACGGAGTCTACGAACTGCCCGTCTCTTATTTTATCACTCAGAATGCCTGGGCCAATAGCCCGCATTTTCCCACCGATAGCAGCTGGTTCGGCCGGGCTATCACCACCGATTGCTTCGAATGTCATTCTGCCTATATCAAGAACAAACCCGCCCGCCATCTCGACGCCTTCCATCAGGTCGACCAGTTCGACCGGACTACACTCATCTATGGCATCGACTGCGAACGTTGTCATGGTCCCGGCGCCCAGCATGCCGCCTGGCAGCAAAACCATCCCGCCCAACAGCAGGCGCGCTATATCACCAGCCTTTCATCGCTCACCCGCCAGCAAAAGCTTGACGTCTGCGCCGTCTGCCACTCCGGCGTTCATACCGAACAACGCTCTCTATTTAGCTTCAGACCCGGCCAATCCCTGGCAAGCTACTTCTATGCCGAACCCATCCGCAATCCCGACCTCTCCACCATGGACGTCCATGGGAATCAATATCAATTGCTCATCGCCAGTCAGTGTTTCCTCCGCTCCAAAGACCTCGACTGCGGCACCTGCCACGACCCTCATACGCAGGAAAGAGCCGACCTCACTGTCTTCGCGCGCCGCTGCCAGTCCTGCCACCAGCCCCTGCCCCCGCACCGTTCCCTGGATCTCGACAGCACCCACCTCGTCGCCGGCTGCATCGACTGCCATATGCCGGCCCGCGCCTCCCGGGTCATCACCATGCAGACCGCCGCGCAGCGCGACCCCGTCGCCGACCTGGTCCGTACACATTATATTGCGGTGTATCATTAGAAATTATCCCTATAATCCACCTTCCCATTCGACAGCTTCACATAATCCACACTCCCCGTCCCCTGAAAAGAAAAATCTATCCCAATGATCTTCGACCTGATGATATGCCTCGGCACCGTATACGCCAGCTTATCATTGATTAGTATTCTAGCCTTCCCGCTGTCCGATTCGATCCTCAATTTCACATAATCACTAAAATCTACCCCGAAATTGCTAAGATCCTCCCGCTTTCCGCTCGTAAAAAAATAAGTAAAGAAAAGATCCACCGTCGACACGCAACCCTTGGAGACCAATGGAACCCAAATGGCCGTCCCTTCGCAGAGGATATACACATGCGTCAGCTGGCACACCGCGGATCCCTCGGCATAGTCATTCTTCAACGAAGTCTCGAACACAAAATGATCCGAATAGATCTCCCCGAAATCCTGCACATTCGAGAACAGCACCGTAGGCGGCGAAGGCTGCATGGGGATATTCTTTTGCTTGATCTGGTCGATGGTCAGCCGCATCTTCCCCCCGGCCATGGCTTCCTCCTTGCGGAAATATACCGGCACCGGACTCTGCTCAATCAGTGGCAGCCAGCCATTGGATTCGATCAGCAGATTATGGGTCTTTACCACCTGGTTATGCACTTGCAGGGTGGCGTGATAAAAATCTGGATAGTAGTAGACGGAAGTATATTGATGTTCGCTCTTCGGCACCTTCACCCGCCGGGTGGTATCCCAGGACTGCTGGATCACCACCGAGTCGTCCGGGCTCCGGCTGGCGTCATAGTCGAAGATCACCGAATTAGGCAGCCCGGAGGTCACCACTTTTTTACTGCTGAAGACATAATCCTGCGCTTGTGGCGCAGGCTGCTGACCATGAAGAAAGAGCAGGATGGTTAGTATCGCCACCAGCGGAGCGATCACCCAGGCCACCTTCCGCATCCGGCTTTGCCTGACCTCACCCTCACCTTCTTCCCCTTCTTCCGTTTCCTCATCCTCTGCCGATGCCGACCTGCTGCCCAGGATGCCTGCAGTTGCCGTCCCCCCTTTTGCCGTTCCATTAGCCGGGCCCCCCGATCCTCCAGCCGCTCCGTTTGCCGAAGTCCCCGCTCCCCCCGAAGTCCCATTCACCCCAATGACCGGCGCCCCATTCCCATTCCGCACACTAAAATCCCTCCAGTTCTCATACCCCAAAAACTGCGCTAACGTATTCAACGTATGCGTATTCGGCAGACTCTCATACTTCACCTTCCCCCAGACCCGCTTTAAAGTAACATGACTAATGGTCACACCCGTCCGCTCCCTCACCAGCTCACTAAGCTGCAGGAAGTCCTGGTTACTCCATTTTTCGCTGTCTCCCCAGCCGGTCTTCTCCTCGAATAATTTTTTTACCTGCCGGATCAGCATCTCATCGGTTGGCATAGCTAAATGATAAGAATTAACGTGCTGTAAAATTAGGTGAGTTCCCCTCGCCGCCCGGATTTGTACCAATTTGTACCAACTTGTATTGGCTATGATTCGCTTTTTCCCCTATTGTAGTTCAATTTTACTCAAGGTAACATAATTAATTGTCATATGTAGGCGCCCGGGAAGGACGCCCTCTCAAAAAGCAAACCTATGCGTCTTATAACTCTAGTCCTCTGTTTGCTGTTTGTCGCTCTGGTCCGTCCCGCCAACGCCCAGGTCAACGAAGACGGCATGCCAGCCGACCGCTACCTGACCACCCTCCGTTTCAGGGTACTCAATGGCGGTATCATCCTGGCCAGGGTCCGCCTCGGCAATTTCCCCGACTCCCTGAACTTCATCTTCGACACCGGCTGCGGCGGCGCCTCCCTGGACTCAGCTACCGCCGCAAGTTTTAAGCTGATCCCCAAGACCAGCCCCTACTTCATCCGCGGCATCGCCGGCACCTGCCCCCAGCGGACCCTCGACAGCATGTCGCTTACCCTTGCAGATATAAGGCTGGATAGCCTCACCATGCAGGTCAATGACTATAATATCCTCAGCAGCGTATATGGGGAAAAGATCGACGGGATCATCGGCTATAGTTTCTTCTCCCGCTACCTGGTGCGGGTCGACTACGACAGCTCCAAGATGGATATCTATACCAAAGGCAATGTCCGCTATCCGCGCGGCGGCTACCTCCTCCGCCCACGCGTCTTCGGTCTGCCCATGCTCGAAGGCCGCCTGGCAGACACCCGGAATATCAATACCCGCTTTTATTTCGATACCGGCGCCGGCCTCTGCCTCCTGTTCTCCTCCGAATTCACTTCAGACAGCGCCGTCTTCGGTCCCAAGCGCAAGAAGCCTGTACAGACACAGGGCGCCGGCTTAGGGGGCAAAACAGACATGCAGCTCACCACCCTCAGAAACTTCTCCCTGGGACCCTTCCATTTCCGGCAGATCCCCACCTATGTCTTCGACGATTCCTATGATGTCACCAGCTACCCGCAGCTGGGCGGCCTCATCGGTAACGACCTGCTGCGCCGTTTCAATCTTATCGTCAACTACGCCCGTTCCGAGATCTATATCCTCCCTAATGCCAGCTACCGCCAGCCTTTTGACTACAGCTATTCCGGGGTTTCCATTGCCCTCATAGATGGCAAGGTCGCCGTCACCGACGTCGTGGCGGGATCGCCCGGCGACATCGCCGGACTCCGGCAAGGCGATATCATCCTCAAGGTCAACGGCGACGGCCAGCAGAACGTGCAGAATTACCAGAACCTCCTGCGCATCATCGGCCCTAAGGTAAAGGTGTTAGTACGCCGCAGCACCGGCGAAAATGCCCTGGTGGCCGTAAAAGTGGGCAGCATCCTGTAACGCTCAATACCTCCACCCTTTGAGGTCCGCCCCCTTGGGCGCCCGCGTCTTCACCTCCTCCGCCCACTTACGGATATACATCTGGTGATACCGCAGCCGGCTGATATAATTGGGTTGAGTATGATCGCCATTCCAGCAATGCTCCGCTCTGTCGCCATAGTCCACCTGGCAGGAACAGCCGGGATTATTCAGCTTCTTCAGCATATCTTCCGCATCGTATACCGCATCATTCAGGTAATAACTGTCCATAGTGCCTACGTAGATGTGGATCTTACCCTTCAGTTTGTCGCCCAGTTTAGCCCAGTCGCGCTTAATGATATGCGTGAGATCAAAATGTTCCCGCCAGTATTCGGCTACTGTACTATCGATCGCGCCCGTATACTTGTCGAATATGCGTTGCGGATAGCCGTCGGGCCCCGCGGGTGAAAATACGGCCTCCCAGATATCGAACTGGTCGCCGCTCCGCGTTCGGGTGCCCAGCGCCAGCTCCCGCTGATTCATCTCTTTTACCATAGCGCTCACGTGTCCCAGGTAGTCCCTATAACCCGGCCTCGTCGTCAGCTTGAATTTGCTGTCTACATAGTAGGCGTTCTTATCATGGTAGAGGTCGATAGTGGTGTAGTGGTGAAAATCCACCGGGTCGGGACAGGCGGCATAGCATCCGTTGTATTCGTCGGGATAGAATACCTGTACCGCCAATGCCTCCCATCCCCCCGTGCTGCCGCCATAAGTAAAGCGTGCCCAACCCGGCCCGATTCCCCGGAACTGCCGTTCTATCTCCGGTATCAGCTCATAAGTAATGGCGTCGCCATAGGGCCCTAGGTTGGCGGAATTGACGGCATAGCTGTCGTCATAATACGGGTTGGCATGTTCGATCTCTATGGCGATCACCCGCGGGAAGCCGGGCCCCGTCCACTGCTTGTAGAAATCGTAAGCTTCCTGCTGCTCGATCTTCGCGTAGTTGGCGATGCGGAAACGCGTGCTTGTATCATAAGGCAGATGCTCCTCCGGCGGCGCCGTCCGCCATCCCCCGAAATCTGCTGGAAAATGACCATGAAAGATGGCCAAAGGATACTTCACGTTAGGATGCTCGTCGAATCCCTCGGGTAATAAGACATGTGCGCCCAGGTGTATCGGCCTGCCCCAGAACGCCGTCAGCAGCTTGCTCTGTATCCGGATATGCTTGATATACTTGCTGTCCTGCGGCTCTTTTATCGCCGCTATCGCCTTGTCCATCGTCAGGCTGATCTCTCCGCTCCTGGCCGGGTCGAAATGTACCTTCACCGGCGTCGAATACAGGTTACCCGGCGCCTCGTTCCAATGCTGGCCTTCCCCTCTGTCCATCGGCAGCTTCACCGTATGCCCGTTCTGCAAATGAAAGGTCTCGTACTTGTGTAGCAGCACCTGGACATAGTAATCGCCTGGCGGCACGTCCCTTATTCTTTCCAGCGGATAGCCAAAGGCGTTTACTCCTACCAGCTGCGCCTCTCCCTGCTTCCATCCATCTACATCGACTCCGAACACCAGCTGTGTGGCTGCCGCATCGTTGATCTGGAATCGCGGCTCCGACTTATCGTTGTCCGCTATCAGCAGCAACAGCCTCCCGTCCAATGCCTCCGCAGCCATCCCCGGCGCAATAGTCACCCGGAACGTCTGGGCAGCCCCGTGGAAGATAGT
>JAMFRX010000322.1 GCA_026224995.1 Puia dinghuensis | reverse complement strand
GGTCCAGCGCGATCAACGAATACGCAATATTATTCATAGCAAGAAAATGGTTGAAATGCTTTTCCACCACCTTCTTGTTGCACTCGATCGCATCCTTGTAGCGTCCTTGCATGATCTTACAGTAACCAAGACTAAGGTAGTCGTCTGTGGAAAAGCCATATTTTTCCCGGACAAGGTCCAGCAGTTCTTCCCCCCGTCTATCGTTGCCTGACTGAAGCTGAACACCGGCGCACAAACGCAGGAGCGCCGCATTCGAATGCCCTTCGCTGATGACCTGCTCCAGCAATCGGGCCGACTCAGCATATTCTTTTGCCCGGACAAGGTTTATGGCTTCCCAATACTCATGCGGCATGTTACGCGTCCGCCATAGCTGAACGATCTGCGTCGCATCATTGTAAACGATTTTTCCGGCATGACCGGAACTCAGCTTACCGATGGGCAAAGCCGAGCTCAGCGTGAACATACCCCCGATCACCATGACCGTCACAAGGATTATAGTGGTGGTCCTCTCAGGAGCGGCATAGACAAGCAGCAACCAGCAAGTCAGCGTTATCAATAAAGAGATCACCGGTCCCATGGCAGTATAAATGATCCTCTTTCGTAGGGGTAAGACTTCGCCAGGACGGCAAAGGCCCCGCCGCCACAAAAACGGATTGTATTTCAGGAAAAGCTCCAACCGGCCGATCCGGCATCGAATCGACCGCTCCGGGTCACCCAAGGACCCAACAAAAACAGTTACTTTCTGCTTTGACCAGCAAAGAACAGGGATCGCATGGCCCAATTCGTGGAGCAGCACATTGAAAAAAAATGCAGTTACGCCCAGGGCAAGGATTTCTAACAGGCTGAATAGATCGGCTATATACATATTGGAAAGGTAACGCAACGGTATTAAAGAAAAGACTGTCATTCAAGGTACAAAACGCGAGTCTTACCATGAAAAAATACCTACTAATCCCGCTTATTCTCTTCTTTTTCCAGGGAAACCCGCTTCACGCACAGGAAAAGCTCTCCCGCTGGTCGGTCGATATCCTCGCCGGCGGCGCCTCCCCCGTCGGCGCATTCGGTAGCCTCAATCACCAGCAGCCCAGCGGCGGCCCGATCCATACCGGCGGTCTCGCCGAACTGAGCGGCACCTATCACCTGAACCGGTCGTTCGGCATCGTCCTGCTCGCCGGCGGACAAGTCAATAAAGGTAATGGCATCATCTATACTGAGCCGCCGCAGCCGCTGCCCCCGGGGACGCTTCCCGGCGACGAGCAGGTGCAAGCCGCCCATGGCAGTCAACACTGGAAGATCGCCCGCTTCCTGACCGGCGGCGCATATTCCCTTCCGTTGAATAAAAAGAATTCGCTGGACCTGCTGGTCCGCGTGTTGGCAGGTGTACAAAAAACAAAACCGGCCACCTATAACCAATATTTTGACAACGACGAGAATTATATAGCCGCTCCTTATATCCACTTGCCCTGGAGCTTCTCCTACCAGGTAGATGCAGGGCTAAAATGGCAGCAGAAGGGCCGCATCGCGTTAATCACCTACGTTGGCTATAACGGCAGCGAGCCGTCCAAAGACCTCACCTACCTCAATTTTTCCAATCAGACCTATAACTATTATAAGGTGAAAGCAAAGTTCCCCACCGGTTCATTGCTGTTCCGCGCAGGGATGGAAATAAGATTATAAAAAAGCTCATGAAAAAATACCTCCTCTACCCCCTCGTTTTCCTCCTTTTCCGGGGAAACCCGCTCCGCGCACAGGAAAAGCCCCCCCGCTGGTCGATAGGCCTGGCGGCAGGCCCAGCCTATCCCACCGGCAAATTCGCCGATCTGCACAATGGGGTGTCTACTTCCGGCAGCGTCCATCCCGGCGGCAGCGCCGAGATCAGCGGCAGCTACCAGGTTTGCCCTTCCTTTTCCGCGACCCTGGTGGTCAGCGGTCAGATCAATCGGGGGGACGGCATTCCGTACAACGATCCCCCTTCCGGGTCTCCCGTCATTTCGGATACCTACAACGATCATTATTGGAGAATGGCCCGCGTCCAGGCCGGCGGCGTATATACCCTTCCACTATCCAAAGACCGCCGATTCGCCCTGCTGGTGCGGGTCCTAGGCGGCATCCAGAAAACAAAGACGGCTGACTACAGCTTTGCAGGCTACCTGCCTTCCAGCGGTCTTACAAAGTTCACATACCACGGCCTATCCCTTCCCTGGACCTTTACCTACGAAGCCGATGCCGGTCTGAAATGGCAGCTCAAGCGAAGGATCGCACTGGTAGGCTATGCGGGATACAACGGCTGCAGACCCGGAAAGGGGCTGGTATATAGCATCGATCGTGCCGGCGACACCTATACCCTCAGGGCCACCTTCCCGACAGGGACAGTCCAGGGCCGGATCGGCATCCAGTATTATTTTCCGTATTGAAAGAAGATCTCCGTAGCCCCATAGCCAAACCGCGGATCATAGCGGTTCACAAAGCTTTTCACATTACGCTTCACGCGCAGCAGCTCATGGATCTCGTCGCGCAGCTTTCCGCTGCCAACTCCATGGATGATGATCATGCTGGGAAGATGATGCGCCACGGCCAGGTCGAAGTATTTCTCGAACGTCTGCAGCTGCAACGTCAGGATCTCAAAGTTATCCAGGGACCCCGGCTTATCGGTCAGCTTCTCGGCATGCAGATCCAATTCGGACCGGGCCGGCTCCATGTGCTGGCGCGCCTTCGAGGCTTCATACATACGAAAGCCCGAGCCGGACAGGATACCAAGCGTGTCCACGGATTCTTCCACCGGCCTGTAAGGATATTTGTCGAATAGCCTGAAGCTAAAGCTGGCCTCACCCTTCTTCCTGATCTCCTCGATCCGGCCGAAGACCTGCTTGGCCCGAAGCTTCAACGAAGTCTCGAAGTGCTCGGCCTTCGCCTTATCCGGGACCAGGAGGGAGAACTCACATTCGAATACCGGGTTGTCGTTCAGATTCGCAAAAGGGATATCATGCAGGTAGAAGTCCTGCCCGGCAGGGATCTGGTTGTCGAGGTCGAAATCGCTCTTCCCGAAATAATTCAGGTGATAAGAGAAAGTAAAACTGGTGACGGTGCTATTGACAAGGTAGATCTTCAGACTTTCCACCACGTCGTCGCCGAACTCGTCGTTGTCCCAGACCGGAAAAAAGGTCAGCCAGACCCCTTCCGCCAGCCGGACGATGGGATCCTTCTTCTTGCCCGGCGCCAGTTTCTCCGGTGGCAGCTGGTCGATGTATTTCTTGGCCTTCTTCTCCTCCGGGAAGAGCTTCTTCTCCGTAAACCGCTTGAAATATGGAAAATCCAATTGATCCGTATACGCCGGAAATTTCACGCCCCGGACGTCTACGAGCACCATTTTATCGTTGATGATCTCTATGACTTCACCTTCGTCGTTGGAATGCTGGATAACGACCTTATCGCCTACTTCGAACTTCATGGTGCGAAAATACGAAAATTACACGCCTTCCGGGGCGGTCAGCCGGCTCTTCCGATAACCATAGATAAAATAAATGACCAGGCCGATCCCCATCCAGACAAAGAACCACTCCCAGGCAATGGCGGGGATCTCTATGAGTAAATAAGCACAGAACAGCACGCCCAGCACAGGGATCAGGGAATATTTTTTTATGATGGTGGCCAGGCCAAGCAGAGTGACGAGCAGGCTAAAGACCAGGAAGAGGTCTTCTTCCAGGCTGCCATGCACAATATTCAGCACCGCTGCTTTTATGCGGGATGCGAATAACAGGAGAAACCCGGCATACAGGAATGGCATGATGTAGCGGCCATTCCAATAAGGTAGCTTAAAGCCTTTTTTACCGACATGGCTGATCCTGGGAAGGATGAGGACACCACCGGAAACCAGAACGAAGGCAAACAAGGTTCCGATGCTGGTAAGCTGCGTCATCAGACTGCTGCCCATGAACAAAGAGGGGACAGCCACGATGACCCCGGTGACGATGGTGGAGAACCAGGGCGTTTTGTATTTAGGGTGGATCTTGGCAAACGCTTTCGGAAGAAGCCCATCACGGCTCATGCTCATCCAGATCCGCGGCTGTCCCAGCTGGAACACCAGGAGCACACTGGTGGTAGCTACTACCGCGCTCACGGAGATGACATAGCTGATCCAGGGCTGATGAACTGCCTGAAAAACATAGGCCAGCGGATCGGATTCATTTAACTTGGAAAATGGCACCATCCCCGTTAAAACAAGTGCGATCAGGACATAGAGGACCGTGCAGATAAGCAGGGAATAGATCATCCCCTTAGGAAGATCCCGCTGCGCGTCCGTACATTCTTCCGCCGTGGTGCTGATGGCGTCAAAACCAATGTACGCGTAGAATACAGCGGATACCCCTTTCAGCACCCCGCTGAAGCCATTTGGCAGGAAGGGACTCCAGTTAGCCGTCTTGACGAAGAAAAAGCCCAGGATGATGACCAGGATGACGACGGCAACCTTGAACATGACCATAAAATTCGTGGTCTTTTTGCTTTCCCTGATGCCGATATACGTGATGTAAGAAATGATGCAGACAATAAAAAATGCAGGCAGGTTTACGCTGATATGCATGCCGGCGAAGATGGGCGCCGTATTCCAGGTCCGAATGGCGGCCTTGCCCATCTCATCAAGGACACCGCCTTTCGCCAAGGTATCCTGTGCTGCCAGAAAAGCGTCTTTGGCCGTACCGGGATCGGTGAGCAGCCATCCGGGGAGGTGAATATGAAACCCTAAAAGCAGATTGTTGAAATAGCCGCTCCAGGAGATAGCGACCACGATGTTGCCAATGGCGTATTCCAGGATGAGCGCCCAGCCGATGACCCACGCGATGATCTCGCCGAACGACACATATGCATACGTGTAAGCGCTTCCCGCAATGGGTACCCGGCTGGCAAATTCCGCGTAACAAAGTGCAGAGAAACCGCAGGTCACCGCCGTCAGGATGAAGAGCAGGGAAATGCCCGGACCTCCATCATAGGCTGCCAGGCCGATCGTCGAGAAAATACCCGCCCCGACGACCGCCGCAATGCCCATAAAGGTCAGGTCACGTACATTTAGCACCTTCTGCAGTCCCCCATCCCCATGTCCATCACCCATCCCGGCTTCCGAATCCCTGACAATCTTGTCCAACGATTTTTTCCGAAATACTGAATTGATCATTACCAATATTAGCAAAATTTGCTTAAAAACCTTCATTTTTGCCGCCCATGCCGTGCAAACCCACCATCTTCCTCTGGCTGCTTCTTCCCGTTCTCCTGACAAGCCCGGCGCTGGCTCAAACGATCATCCGGGGAAAGATCATAGACAAGGATACGCATGAGCCCCTGGAAATGGTTGTCATCACCGACCTGCACACCGGAAAGAACAGCCTTACGGACGAAAGCGGCAGCTTCAGGCTCCGGACAGGGCCTACCCCCACCGTCCTGCAAGTGACCATGATCGGCTATACGACACAAAAGCTGACAGCCGACCCGAACGTCTCGACGCCGCTGACCATCGCGCTCTCCAGGGGCACGCTCAACCTCCGCGAAGTCACCATCACCAACGAGTTGGCCGGCGTGGGATCATATCACACGCTGAGCCGCATCGGCCTCAACCTGCAGCCCGTCCGTTCCGCCCAGGACCTGCTGCGTCTCGTCCCCGGCCTCTTTATCGCCCAGCACCAGGGCGGCGGCAAAGCCGAACAGATCTTCCTGCGGGGCTTCGACGCCGACCACGGCACCGATGTCAATATTTCCGTCGACGGCATGCCGGTAAATATGGTCTCGCAGGCCCATGGCCAGGGCTATGCCGATATGCACTTCATCATTCCGGAGACCATCGCCGGCTATGACTTCGGCAAAGGCGTCTACTATGCCGACAAAGGCGATCTCTGCACCGCCGGCTATGTGGCCTATCATACCCTCAACGCACCAGATCACAGCCTGCTGAAAATAGAAGGCGGCGAGTTCAACACCGGCCGCGTCGTGACCCTGCTTAACCTCCTGCCGGCATCGGCACGCCAAAAGGGACAGAGCGCCTATCTCGCTGCGGAAGGTGTCTATTCCGACGGTCCCTTCCATTATCCGGAACACTTTAACCGGGGTAACCTATTCGGGAAGTTCATCACCCCGCTGGGAGCCAGCAACAAGCTGACCCTGACCCTGTCCACTCTAAGCTCCCGGTGGCGGGCATCGGGAGAGATCCCCAACCGGGCGGTGGCGGAAGGCTATATCAAGGACCGTTTCGGCGTGATCGACAGCGCCCAGGGCGGCAATACCACCCGCACCAACGCCCTCCTGAAGCTGGAGACCCGCCTCAACGACCACCTTACGCTGGAGAACCAGGCATATTACTCCCACTATTTCTTCAACCTGATCTCAAATTTTACCTTTTACTATTTCTACCCGGCGACTGGCGACGAATTCCGGCAGCACGAACACCGCGACCTCTATGGCTACGACGGGAAGCTGACGCACAAAGCTTATTTCTCCAATGCCACCCTGGTCTCCACCGCCGGCTGGGGGCTCCGTTACGATGCGATAGCGCCCAGCTTCCTCGCCCATACCGGCAACGGGGACACCATCCTCAACTATATCCAGCTCGGCAGCATCCGCGAGACCAATGCCAACGGCTGGATCAACGAGACCCTGCAGACCGGGAATTTTCTCTTCAACGCCGGCCTCCGGCTGGACTACCTGCATTTCTATTATGACAGCCAGGCGCCCGCTTCCGACACCAGCGCCGCCGTCTATGCCGGCGCCGACCCAAGGGCAGGCAAGGCCATCCTGAGCCCCAAGATCAACCTCCAATATACCATCGATGCACATACGCAGTTGTATGTAAAGCTTGGTAAAGGCTTCCACTCCAACGATGCCCGCGTCGTCATCGCCAACCAGGGCTACGAGATCCTGCCTGCCGCCTACGGCGCCGACCTGGGACTCAACTGGAAGCCGGCCCCACGACTCTTCCTCAATGCCGCCCTCTGGTATCTTTGGCTCCAGCAGGAATTCACCTACGGCGCCGACCTCGGCGACCAGGAGACTTCCCCCGGCGGCCGCACCAAACGCGAAGGCATCGATCTGTCCGCCCGCTATCAGCTTACCAATTGGCTGTATGGAAATGTAAACCTGGACCTGGCCCGCCCCCGGGAGGTCGGCGAACCTAAGGGCAAGGACTTCCTGCCCCTCGCGCCCACTTTCACCAGCACCGCGGCCCTCGACTTTCGCTTCCCCAACGGCTGGAACGGCGGGATCAGCTACCGCTATCTGCACAACCGCCCCGCCAACCAAGACAATACCCTCACCGCACTGGGCTATTTCGTCACAGACCTCTCCATCAATTATACACAGAAAAAATATGAG
>JAMFRX010000321.1 GCA_026224995.1 Puia dinghuensis | reverse complement strand
GTGGTCGCAATTTGCGACCACCTCGGCTTTCTCTTCCTCAGTTAATTGATACATAAAGTCAACCGGGAAGCGCTTTATATTGCGTTTAACCTGCTCATTCAGCCTCTTGGTAGATACGCCGTACAGCTCTGCCAAGTCTTTGTCTATCATTACTTTCTTACCTCTAATGAGCAATATTTTGGTCATTATTATTTCATCGGGAACACTCCCTTCGTTTTTACTCTTTGCCATAAGATTAGGTTTTCGGGTCCTGCACCTTGCGATACCATGGCAAAAATATCTATTCCGTTATTCAAAACGGGTGGAACTTTTCCTACCCCTCACCGCCGAATAAACCAAATTAACCACAAAGACCACCTGTGCCCCTAGCAACACCATCATTACCCTGGCGACAAACACATTCGTCCCGGAAAATCCATCCAAGCTTACCCAGGTAGAGTAATCCATGTACCATCTAGGCATGCCCGCCAGCCCTTCATAAGGCACCGGCCAGCAAAGTAAATAGACTGAGACCAGGGTAAGTGTAAAATGGATATAACCCATCGGCGCATTCATCATTCTCCCGGTTATCCTGGGAAAGACGAAGTAGACAGCGGAAAAGGCGAGGAAGAGCAGGGCAAAATAGAGCATTAAATGCACGTGCGCGATCACAAAATAGGTGTCGTGCAGCTGAATGTCCAGCGTGGAGTTTCCGATAGTTACCTGATTGACCAGATTCCCGATCAGGAGGACGAAAGCCCCCACCACGAAGGCCCTTGCCGGGGTAAGCCCTATCTGGAACTTTACACCTTACTCCCCCTTGGTCAATGTGCCACCGCCGGCAAAGGCATCCCTACCCAGTTTTTCACGATCATCAGCCCTTCCCGGTAGGTGCACGGGTCCTCATCCATTATAAGGTTCAGGGTATCACTATTTATCTTTACATGGTAGGAGCCACTCTGGTCAGAAGCACAGGCATTCAACCCATCATAATCGCGAAAAGTGATGATATCCCCCTTCATTTTGAAGGCAGACAGCAAAATTGCCGCGCCGGTGGGGGTGGTAACAAAGGAGGAGTCGTTTGCGAACCGGAGCGTAACGGTATCGTTGACAGGCTTATAGTAGGCCTTCCAGGATGTATTGCGGATGGATTGCGCGGCGGCGGGGATGATCGCGGCCATGAGGCCGGCGAGGATCAGGAAATGGGGGAGTCTGGGCATACCGTATTTATGCCATTATCATGCCCGGCTATGGAAATAAATATTCATCCATTATCTTTATGCTTTATGGACCCGATAAAGGAAAAATTACTGGATGCCGAACATAAGGCCGAAATGCTTTTCTCAACCGCAGAGCAACGAAAGCTGATAGTGCCGGGCAAGTCGGAACGCCAGCTGAACCCCGAGCTGTTTGCCCTGGCCAGGGAATTGTATGGCATAGAGAAATATTGGCATAAAAGGATCGTCAGGGCCGGCGCCAATACCCTGCAGCCCTATGCCGAAAATCCGCCCGATCTGCTCATCCAGGAGAATGACATCTTATTTTTTGATTTCGGACCGGTCTTCGAAGACTGGGAGGCTGACCTGGGAAGGACCTATGTGCTAGGCAACGATCCCTTAAAGCTAAAATTGAAAAAAGATATCGAAGACGCCTGGCAGGAGGGGAAGGAATGGTTCCATACCCAATCCAGCATCACGGGCGCCGAGTATTATCAGTATATCACTGAGCTGGCGCATCGTTATGGCTGGGCCTATGGCTCGCCGATAGCCGGTCATCTGATCGGGCATTTTCCGCATGAGCGCCTGGAACCCGGCAGTCACGAACTGTATGTCCATCCTGAAAATCATAATGATATGTTCCTGCCCGATGCGGCGGGGAACAAAAGGCATTGGATCCTGGAGATCCATTTCGTCGATACCCCGAATCAAATTGGCGGCTTTTTTGAGCAGCTGCTGACTTAGGCTTCTTCCAGAAAGGCAAGACGATTCCCATCCGGATCCGCGATGTAAAATTCCCGCCCGTATGGCATTTGCCGTAAGGGCTGGACGATGTCTATTGCCTGACCCAGCATGGATTCGTACAAGCGTTCTATCCCGCCTACAGAAAAAGTGATGGCAAGGTTGTCTTCCTCGCTCCGCAAAGGAGTTCCTGTTTTAAGATGAATGGAATGACCATCTTTAACGATGCCCGCATAAAAGTCTTCATACCGAAATTCCAGGCTAAAGGCTAATTGATCCCTGTAAAATTCAATGGCCCGTTCAATATCGGCTACAAGGAGCTGCGGGCTCATTTTTGTAAGTGTAGGGGTGGTGGGCCGGGGCCGGCCGAAAAACAAGACATAGCCATCGGCATCCATCACTTCGAATCCGCGCAGCCCATCGTCATCATCCTTCAAAGGCCTGCGAAATTCAACACTTCTTGCGCTGTATTCCTCAAACAGGCTGGCGGGATCAGATACGGAAATATAGGCATCCCATGGCGCCCATTCATGGCGGGTTTTGTTGGGGATCGGTTTTATCTCCGGGGCGACGGCCTTAAGCATGACGGAAATGTCTTCCCGGCCCACGATGGCAAAAAAGGGTCCGTCGTCGGGCGCGATAAAGCGCAATTCAAATCCGAGCTTTTCGGTATAAAAAGCAACGGCAGGCTTTACGTCTGCAACGATAAAGCAGGGGGCGATGTAGGTGAAATTGGCCATGGGATAAAGTTAAGCATTAACAATAATTTTGTTTATTTCTAAAAAATAAATAGATTTAACACATACCTACTTCCTATGTTCCTGACCATCCTCGTCTTCCTGTTCTATTCTGCCTGGGGCGTCCTTAGCCTGATCTGTCAGGGGAATAATGCCGGCGTAAAACGTATCAAGTCCAAAGACTTGCTGGGATTGATCCCCGACTACAAATTCTTTTGCCCGAATCCCGCGCGTACTGATTACCATTTGTATTATCGCCAGCAGCTGACCGCCGATCGATGCAGCGACTGGCAGGAGATCGTTGTTCAACGGCACAATCTGGCCTTCTCGTTCCTGTGGAATCCCCAAAAACGCGAACGAAAAACGTTTACGTCCGCCATCAAGATCATCCTCGAGAACTTCCAGCACAAACCGCATAAGGCGAAAGGTCCTGTCCATGAATTTTTCCTCAGATACATACTAAATCAAGCGTCACTGAAAGGGAGGCCGGTACAGTTTAAGATCACGACCTGTCAGGATCTTGCCGAGAAGCCGGAAGAAGCCGATGTTTTCACGTCTTTATTCCATCCCTGGCCAGCATGACCTTACACGATCTCTACCCTTCTACCCCGCAAGCGGCGATCCGGCTGACTCTCTTGCTGACATCGGTGGCCATCGTTGTTTCCTGCCTGGAATGGCTCTACAAGCATAAGATCTATGCACCCGGCGGCTGGCTGTATTGGGAATACCTTCGCCCGTGCAGGAAGATCTATACCTCCTCTCCGCTAATAGGCAGGCTGGCGGATCGCTGCTTTGCCTATCCTGCAGTGTTGGTGT
>JAMFRX010000320.1 GCA_026224995.1 Puia dinghuensis | reverse complement strand
AGTTTGGTTCAACGAGCTCCGGCTCACCGATATCAGCGAGAAGGGGGGCTGGGCCGCCGTCGGCAAAATGGACATGAAGCTGGCAGACCTGGGTACCCTGAGCGTGTCCGGCAGCAACAAATCCTCCGGCTGGGGAACCATCGATCAAAGCACCAACGAGCGATCGCTGGAAGACGACAAAGAGATAGACATCGCTACCAACATCGATGCAGGCAAGCTGCTGCCAAAAAAGATGGCAATGTCTGTCCCTATCTACGCCGGCATTACCAGGACCTCAAGCACCCCGGAATATGACCCGTTCGATCTGGATATCAAGCTGGCCGATAAAATAAAAGCCGCACCCGCCGCCCAAAAGGATTCTATTAGAAAACAGGCGGTAGACGCGACTACCGTGGAGACCGTGAACTTCACCAACGTCCATAAGAACAATACTACCAATAAGAAGCTGAAGATCTGGAGTATCGAGAATATCAACGTCAGCTATTCCTATAGCCGCTCGGAACACCATAGCCCGCTGGAGACGGAGGACGAGCTCATCACCCACAAAGCCATCTTTGCGTATAACTATACCCGTACGGCCAAGTTCATAGAGCCGTTCAAGAAGAAGATCAAATCCAAATCGCCCTGGCTGGGGCTCATCAGGGATTTCAACTTCAACCCCATGCCCACCGTCCTCGGCTTCCAGGCCAATGTGAACCGGCAGTTCGGCGCCTACCGGTCCCGCAATATCGGCGGCCCGGATATCCTGCCCGAGAGCTTCGACAAGTTCTTTACCTTCAACCGGCTCTATACCCTCCGGTGGGACCTTACAAGGTCCCTGGCCCTGGATTTCACGGCAGCCAACAACGCATGGGTGGACGAGGACAGCGGAAGGCTCGACAAAGCCGGACGAAAAAAGATGTGGGACAATTTCTTCAAAGGCGGGCGTAACGTCTTATACACCCAGAACACCAATATCACCTATACCCTGCCCACCGCCAAGATCCCGGCGCTGGACTGGACCAGCGTCAAGGTCGGCTACTCGGCCTCATATACCTGGACCGGCGCCTCCCAGGTGGATCCTACGCTCGGTAACGTCCTGCAAAATACCCAGCAAAGGACCCTGCTTGGCGACCTCGATTTCACCCGCCTCTATAGCAAATGGAAACTATTGCGCGGCCTCGACCAGCCCCCGCCCAAAATGATCATGGTGAACGGAAAGAGCGTTCCCGATACGGCCCACCGGAAGACAGTGGCGCTGCCGACCGCGCTTAACGGCTTCCCTAAAGCCATCGCCAAAATACTGACCTCCCTCAAACATATCACCTTCAACTATACGGACAACAGCGGCTCAAGCATCTATGGATTCCTCGACAGCACACGCATCCTCGGCATGGACTTCCGTTCCATGCAGCCCGGATGGAAATATGTGTTCGGTCAACGCGCCGATACCAATTTTATCAATAGGCTGGGCCAGAAACACCTGATCTCTAACGATTCAACCCTCAACAACCAGAACCTCATAAGCTATACCCAAAAGATCTCCGCCTCCGCGATCCTGGAACCGGTGCGCGACCTCCATATCGCCATCAACATCGACAAGACCTTCGGCATGAACTATTCGGAATTGTATAAGGATACCGCCGGTGGAAATGGCTATGCGCGGCTGAACCCCTATATGGCGGGTACCTTCAGCGTGAGCTTCATCTCATACAAGACCCTCTTCGTCCACTACAGGCCAGACCAGATAAATAAGACCTTCGATCAGTTCGAAGCCTATAGGACCATCATCTCCGAACGCCTAGGATCGATCAACCCCTATACCGGCGGCCTCACCGGCAGCGACGGCTATGCCGTAGGCTATGGCCGGTACGCCCAGGACGTCCTCATCCCCGCCTTTATCGCGGCCTACACCGGGAAAAGCCCGGACAAAGTGGCCCTCATCAACGAACAGGGCGGCAACGTCACCACGAACCCCTTCTCCGGCTACCTGCCAAAACCAAACTGGCACATCACCTACAATGGCCTGGCCAGGATACCGGCGTTGAGTAAGATCTTTACCAGCTTCAACATCAGCAATTCGTATTCGAGCACCCTGAGCATGAACAGCTTTAATTCCCAGCTCACCTACTCTGATCCCTCCCGGTATGGCCAGCCGGGCTTCATCGATACGCTTACCGGGAATTACGTCCCCTATTACCAGATACCCAATATCACCATCTCGGAACAGTTTGCGCCGCTCATCGACCTGGATATGCAGTTCGTCAACCAGATGCAGGCAAAGCTCGGGTATAGCAAGTCACGGCAGCTGAGCCTCAGCCTCATCGACTACCAGCTCAGCGAAGTGCATTCCTCCGACTTCGCTATCGGATTGGGCTATCGCAAAAAGAATGTGGGACTGCCCTTCGGCTGGAAGGTGCCGGGCAATGGTAAGACGCCGCCGAATGGGCCGCCTGGCAGCGTCAATGCTAAAAAAGGAACCAACGACCTGACACTCCGCCTCGACATAGACATCCGGGACGATGCCATGTCCAGCAGCTACCTCGACCAGGGTGCCGCCCTGCCCACAGGCGGACAACGGGTCATCCGTATCGACCCATCGGTGGACTATGTCCTGAACAATAGGATCCAGCTGAAGCTCTTCTTCGATCAGCAGCGTACCACCCCCAAGATCTCCACTACGCCGCCCATCGTCACCACCAAAGGTGGGATACAGATCCGCATCTCCCTCGCTCCCTAGTAGGGCCCCTTGCGGGCTTTGGGAAAAATAGCCCGCGTGGCCCTACTGCTAATGATGGGCCTTCGGCCAGTCGGCCCGTGGCCGACTTATGCTTTCTTAAAGAAATAAATGGCATCGGCCTGCGCCGTGCAGGTAATAACCAGATCATTGATGCAAACATGCGGTGGCAGCGAGGCGCAATAATGCACCGTATCCGCTACGTCTTCCGCGCTCAACGGCGTATAGCCTTCATAGATCTTCCTGGCCTGGGATTCATCTCCTTTAAACCTCACAGAAGAAAACTCCGTATCCGCCGCGCCGGGATGAATGGCCGTTACCTTTATCCCATGTCGCAGTAAATCGATCCGCATCGACTTGGAGATCGCATCTACCGCAAACTTGCTGGAGCAATACACATTTCCTTTTTCATAGACTTCCTTTCCCGCCACGCTGCCAAGATTGATGATATGGCCATTGCCCGTGGCGATCAGCAGCGGCAACACCGCCTTGGATACATAGAGCAGACCCTTGACATTCGTGTCTATCATCGTCTCCCAATCCTCCAGGCTGCCTTCCTCGAAATAATCCCTGCCCAACGCCAGGCCGGCATTGTTGATCAGGATATCGATCTTCCGCCAGGCTTCCGGCAGCCCCGCTACAGCCGCGAACACGGCATTCCTGTCCTGCACGTCGAACACCAGTGGTAACACCTGAACGTTTTCCCCGAGCTCATCCTTCAAGGCATCCAGCCTTTCCTTCCTCCGCCCGGTGAGGATAAGATGGTCGCCGCTTTGGGCGAACTTTCGGGCACAGGCCTCGCCGAAACCGGACGTGGCGCCTGTAATAAAAACAGTCCTGTTCATAAATAGACAATGAAGTTTACAAATGATTGAATGATCCTCCCGCCAGTTTCTCCATCCTCCAGCATGCCCATATGACCCGCCGTCGGCAAGAGGCGGACATCGGCTATGCGCGGCAAATGAGCTTGCTGCAGGCTCTGCTCCAATGGGAGCAGCGGATCCTTTTCCCCGATGATCAGAAGGACCGGAACCGCGCTCTTTTCCAGCACCTGTCGCCGGTCGGGCCGCCGCATCATCGCTTCAAGATAAGCCTCCAGCGAGGCCGGGTCGAATCCGGAATACCGGCGGATCATGTCTTCTACCAGCTCGGGCCGCTTCTCCCGTGTCGCTTCGGCAAAAAGGTTAGGCGTGGACTGCCGGATATAAGGCGCAGCCCCATGCTGCCGGATGAACGCTATGCTCTTCTGCCGTCCCGCCTTCTTTTCCTCGCTATCCGCATAAGCCGTAGAGCTAAAAAACCCGAATGCCAGCAGGCTCTCCGGATAGCGCTCGGCAAAAGCCAGCATAACATACCCGCCCATGCTATGTCCGATCATCACGCACCTGTCGATACCTTCTTTATCCAACAACTCCTTGAGCGCCGCAGCCAGCGATTCCATGCTGGTTTCTTCCACCGGCAACGACGACCTCCCGCTCCCCGGCAGATCGGGGACCAGCACCCTGCACCCGGACTCCAGCCCCGCAGCCACCTCGTCCCAGACAGCCCCGTCCTCGGCAAAGCCATGCACCAGCAGCACCGGCGCCCCGCTACCGGTATCCCGATAGAAAAGGGTTCCGCCGCCTTGCGTGATCGTCTTATCCACGACTATTCCTTGTTTTGATGATCGTGATAATATTCCAGGCGAAGAACAGCAAGGTCAGGGCCAACGCTATTTTCGAAATGCAATCTCCATACCGGACATAAAAGGTCATCCCCGCTTCTACCGGCACCTGCCGCCTGATCACCGCAGCCTCATCCCAGGGTCTGGATTCCTGGACTTCCCCCACCGGATCGATCACACAGCTCACACCCGTATTGGCGCTGCGTATCACCCACCGCCTGCTCTCGATCGCCCGGAGCCGCGCATAGCTCTCATGCTGCTTGTAGCCGGGCGTATTGCCCCACCAGCCGTCATTGGTGATGATGGCGATCACGTCGGCGCCATTGCGGACATACCGTGCCATAAATTCCCCATAAATGCTTTCGTAACAAACGGCCGGCGCAATCTGGTAGGAACCGTTCTTAGTATGAAGCACCGTTCTTTTATCCTGCCCGGTATAGCCTGCCGTCGTCCCCCCAAATTTCTCGAACCAGGCATCCAGGAAATGCAAAAAAGGCGGCAAGGTCTCCGCACCCGGCACCAATCTGCTCTTGTGATAAAAGGCTATCGGCCCTGAGCTATCCAACAACATCGCCGTGTTATAGCTCTCGTAATAATCCTCTGTATTGGGGATCTTTATGGCAGTAGGGGAGTGCTTGCTCTTGAATACCTGCTCACTCTCGATGCCCGTTAGCAGGTTCAGCCTGGGATGCTGACGAAGGAACGCCCACAGCGGGTTCAGGAAATAATTTTGTTTCAGCTGGTCCTCTTCGAATCCGTGCTCGTCGTACAAAGCCGTCTCCGGCCATACCAGCAGTTCCGTAGTGCTATCGACGGCCGATTCGCTGAGCCGGAGCAGCTTCCGCAGCTGCGCATCGAAGCTTCCGGTGGAGATCTTCTCGTATGGATCAATATTGGGCTGGATGATCACCACGGTTGGTCCGGGATCTTTCTTGTCCCCCGACGTGTCTAAGGCCCCTAAATACACCACCACCGACAGCCCAAACGGCACTACCAGCACCCCTACAGCCCACCAGACTATCCTCCTGTTCACTTGCTTTTTCTGCATCCAGTCCCAAAGCAGCCGGAACAGCAGCACATTCATCACCATTGCCCAAAGCCCACCGCCGCTGGTGCCGGTGAAGCTATACCATTGCACCCAATCCGGCCGGGATGCGAACACATTCCCCAGCGTAAGCCAGGGCCAGCTCAGGCCCCAATTCTGTAAGTGTAAATATTCGAAGCTTAGCCAAAATACGACAAGCGAAGCGTATCCCACCATATTCCCCATGCGCTGCCGCACGAAGTGAAAACCTATCCATGGCAGACACATCAACAGACTATTGGCCAGGAAAGCCCCAAGGGAGCCGGGAGCCGAAGCATTCCATACCCACCAGGTGGCGGCGACATTCCAGGTCAGCATGGCAACATACACCCAGCCAAAGAATTTCTTCCGGCTGATGCCCTGCCGCTCCAGCCATAGCAAAGGGATGAAAGCAACAAAAACCAAAAAAGTCAGCGGCGACACCGGCCAGGCGGCAAAAAGCAGCAGCCCGCTGAGCACCGACAAAACAAAAGGAGGAAACTTTTTCAAGACAGATCGGTTTATGCTGCGAGAATATCTACCGGCTATAGTTCGGCGACTCCTTGGTGATCTCTACATCGTGCGCATGGCTCTCTTTCATGCCGGCATTGGTGATCCGGATGAATTGCGCCTCTTGCTGCAATGCACGGATGTCCTTTGCGCCACAGTAACCCATACCCGCCCTGAGACCGCCTACATACTGCTGCACCACCTCGCTCAGGCTGCCTTTAAAAGCTACCCGGCCTTCTATGCCTTCCGGAACTAATTTCTTTATGTCGTCTTCCACATCCTGGAAGTACCTGTCGCTGCTGCCCTGCGTCATGGCGCCGATAGAGCCCATGCCCCTGTATTGCTTGAACTTCCTCCCCTCGTAGATGATCGTCTCCCCGGGACTCTCTTCCACCCCGGCAAATACGCTCCCCATCATCACCACATTCGCTCCTGCAGCCAACGCCTTCACCATATCGCCCGTATATCGGATCCCCCCATCCGCAATGACCGGGATATTCCTGGGGTTCAGTGCGGATGCCGCTTCCATCACCGCCGTGATCTGCGGTACCCCCGCACCGGCAACAATGCGCGTAGTGCAGATAGAGCCCGGCCCTATCCCGACCTTCACCGCATCGGCGCCCGCATCGGCAAGAGCCTTGGCCCCGGCCGCCGTCCCGATATTACCCGCAATGACCTGTAAATTCTTGAATGATTTCTTCAGGGTCTTCAAGGCATTGATGACCCCTATATGATGCCCATGGGCGCTGTCCAGCGTCACCACATCCACCCCGATCTGCTGCAGCGCGCTGGCCCGGTCCAGCAGGTCTTTGGTAATGCCCAGCGCAGCACCCACCAGCAGCCGGCCATAGGAATCCTTTACGGCATTGGGGCAGCTTGACAATTGCAGGATGTCCCTATAGGTTATCAGCCCTATAAGCTTGCCCTGCTTATCGACGACAGGCAGCTTTTCGATCTTGTATTTCTGTAATATCTTCTCCGCTTTCTTGAGGTCCGTCCCTTCCGGCGCAGTGACCAGCTTCTCCTTGGGCGTCATCACATCGCTGACCTTCCGGCGCCTGTTGTCCTCGAACCGCAGATCGCGATTGGTCAGTATCCCCACGAGAACCTTGTTGTTGTCAGTGATAGGAATGCCACCGATCTTGTTCTCCTTCATCAACCGCAAAGCGTCCCCGATCGTAGCCTCCTCATGCAGGGTAACGGGGTCGATTATCAGCCCGCTTTCGCTGCGCTTCACCTTCCGAACCTGCTCCACCTGCTTCTCGATGCTCATGTTCTTATGTAAAATACCAATGCCGCCCTCCCGCGCCAACGCGATCGCCAGCGTAGCCTCCGTCACCGTATCCATGGCGGCCGACAACATGGGAGTGTTCAGCGTGATCGCCTTCGTCAGTTGACTGCGGATACTTACCTCACGCGGTAAGACTTGCGAAAATGCTGGTAATAGTAAGACATCGTCAAAAGTAAGTCCGTCTCCGAAAAATTTACTGGGGCGAAGTGTAGAGAGTTTGGATGATCGTGCCTTTCCGGCGGGAGAATTTATTCTTGCCATGTGCAAAGATAGGACAGCGGGGTATTATGCTCCAAATATTTGTAGAGCCACGTCATGCCGCCCTGACAAGGCTATACCGTTTTCCCGGCAAGCTGTATATTGCGCCTTTTATTTCCAGATGCAATAACAATAACGCTACGGTGCTGGCATCCAAATGACTGCGCGCAGCCAGCTCGTCGATACAAAGACTTTCCTCCGCCCTCCAGAAACCCAACAACCGGTCCTCCGTCGAAGGATCGCCCCCACAGTCAATTCTATTCCCAAAATTCATAGCCCCCTGTACCCCTATTCCGCCAACCGGCCATTTCCAACCCATCGCCGCCACCAGTTCCTTCCCCGACCCCAGCATCTGCGCCTTTCCCTGCTGGATCATCCAATTGCACCCCGCGCTACGGTGGTCCGTTAGCCTGCCCGGAACGGCGAATATCTTTTTTCCATATTTCAGCGCATGTTCAACCGTATCCATGCTTCCTCCCTTTATACCCGTCTCCACTACGACCAACGCATCACAAAGCCCGGCCACCCATTGATTCCGTATAGGAAATCTAAACTGCTCGGGAAGGATATCGTAGCCGAATTCCGTTAGCAGGCCACCCTCTTTTACCATCTTACTCGCCATTGCCTTATGCTCCGTGGGGT